>JBBAAB010000350.1:0-2509 GCA_041658445.1 Thermoleophilia bacterium | reverse complement strand
GCGTGGGTACGGCCTTTCGCGCCCTAAAAATCGATTGGCAGGATGTGATCCTTGTTCAACGCCGTGATGAACTTGTCGGCCTCATCTTCCATGTTCTTCTTCTGCATGTTGTCCAGCTCTTTCATGATGGACTCACGACCGACACGGGCATTTTTCAACAGTTCGCGGACCGTCTCACGATCGATAACCAGCTCACGCTTGCACAGGCAGTTGGGACACAGCATCAGGACCTTCCACTCCAGGTCGTTTAACTGGTATCTCTCTACCGGATATACAAGACTCGACTTGCAGAGAGGGCAAGTCTGAAGCCCTGTCTTTTTTCGTTGTAACTCTGTCATGATTTCCTCGATCACGCTTTCGACAGATTCGTCTTCGTCAAAGCAAACCAGATCGAATACCTGGCCGTGCGCCAAGATAATCCTCTGTACGAAGAAGTCACTCTTCCTGTTTTCTTGTTCCTTATACACCAAGCAAATTTGTTAGTTTTCATCGTCCCATCAAGACTATTTTAGTCTTCGCCCTAAAAGAATTACCGGCAGGAAATGGAGAACTACGAAGAAGTCTGCTCCGCCCCGCCCAACCTTCGATAGCTCTATCGGCAAACGGTAAATGTTCCTTAAATGTAGCCTGAGAAAGCAAAAAACGCTGCTGAATTCGGGGAAAGTCGAAAATACGAAGCTGTTTAAAAAGGCGGTCACATGCCGTATTTATAGCATGTATAAAGCTTCCGGGTTGTCTAGCGAGGAGGCCAGGGGCAGCAAGGGGGCCATCCTGGAGGAGGTGGCGGAATATCGCTTTCAGCGGCATCGTCGCCGACCCCTGAGACAGGGATGCTCTTTTTTGGTATTGTGCCGCCATAGGTGGCCGAAATGGCGACGGCATCTGTTCCCGTCGCGGTGGAAGCATCTGTGGTTCCCCTGAAGTGAAATTCGGCGGGCAGTTCGAGATAGCTGCCGTCATTTCCGAAAGCGCTGGATACGCTGACCGTGATTTCAGTATCTCCCAGGTCATGGATATTCAGGAGGATGCCGGAAGGCTGTACGGAGAAATCGCATTTGTCGGGATAAGAAACCTGTATTGATTTACCGACCAGATCAGGGTTTTCTAAAGGAACAGATGATTTCAGAAATACCTGGGAAGGTCCGGTGGTGGACAGGGCGCTGGCGTCCGCCGTGAACATGAGGGGTTGTATCACGTTGAATGTTTTTTTCTCACCGGCGGCTATGCCCGAGCCGTCCTTGCCGCTTGCGATAACGGCCAGCGTATGTTCAGCACCCTGTTTGAGGACGAAGCTGGGTTCCAGGCTGCCGGACAAACCATCAGCGCCGAGTGCCAATGGCATGGAGGCGGCACCGTCAATGGAAATCCAGGCGGCTGCAACAGGTTTGTCGAACGAAAAACTCATGGGAGTCTGTGGCGATATGGCGCTGTTGGGGCTGATCTCCCGGTCTCCCGCCCGGGCAGAGATCACGGCCAGCGGCTCGATTGTGTTGAAGGAGGACGAGAACTCACGCACGACTCCGATTGCGGATGTCGTCTTCACATCGACGGTCACCATACTGCCCGAGGCTGGCTGGATGGGCGGGCTGTAGGCATTGTCTTCAATGTTGTATTCGAGCCACTTTTGTTCTCCATTGACTGTGACGGAAACCTTGCTGATAGAGGAGAAACGTGGGACCTCGACTCTGATGAGGCTGCCGGATCTTACGGCCATGGCGTTGTCTGCGGGGGTGATATCAACGCGCGGGATCGCCACCATTATCCCTGTCACGAGTACCAACGCAAGCAGCAAGGTTCTCGTGACGATTCCCGTGAGGCGTGAATTCTGGATCAGCAGTCGGCCCAGATGCAGTATGCCGGGGTCCGCAGTCGGGGCAACAGCCCCGGCCTGGTAAACTGTGGAATCAGTAAGTTCAGATGTTTTCATGCGAAATTAATGATGTGAGAAGGTCATCCAGGCGACAGGCGGGCGGCTGCCGGAGGACCATGATTGCATCCACGGTTACACCACCGTTCAGACAGACGCCCGCATCGCCGCGCCAGGGATTCCTGTAAAGCTGGAAGCGGCCAGCACCGGTTTCCGAACCCCTGGAATCTTTGCCCGCAATGGATTTCAGATGGAATTCCGCTTTATCCGTGATGGTGGTAGAACCCTGTGATTGAAGGCAGTCCACAGCCTTGATCGCTATCTCCTGCTGGTTTTGGTTGTCATCATAGTTACCTTTTCGATCCTGACGGGAAGAAGTTTTGACCGTTTTACGGCTTTACCGTATAAGAGTTCTGATTCACACCGAAGTCGGTTTGCCTGATCTTCCGGAAATTCCTAACCAGATTGCGAGCCCCACGATGACGATCCCAATTACAATCATCAACGGTTTGATGCCGAGATTGCACGGCATATCGGCGTTCGGGCAAATCGGATATAAAATGACAGGATTTAGAATGGTTGCGATTGCCGCGCCGCCCAGCAGAGCGGCTAAAATGGTTCGGATAAGCGGATTTTTTGCCA
>JBBAAB010000349.1:0-2518 GCA_041658445.1 Thermoleophilia bacterium | reverse complement strand
GAAAGCTGGCTTGTGCGGAACATGATCGGCATCTACAAGCCCTGGCTCACCTGGCTCATGCCGCGGTGGAATCTGGCGATGTGGGCGTTTTCGGCGCTGTTGGTCCTCGGTGCCGGCCTGTTCCCGATCAACGCCATCGTGCCGATCCCTTGGCACTGGTGTTTTCTGACCGTAACAGGGATCACGATGGCGATCACCGTCATCTTTACTAGGGGCGCGCGGTGGCAGGTCTTGTCGTTTGTCACGCTCGCCGCCCTGTCGTTGATAGCCTACAAGTTTCCCAAGATCGGCGTCGATTACATGCCCCCGCTGGACGAAGGAAGCATTCTCGACATGCCGGTGACGGTGCCGCGGGCGTCAGTGACGCAGGCGACAGACGATCTCAAGGCGCGCGACGCGCTATTGCGGCGGTTTCCCGAGGTGGAACTGATCGTGGGCAAGTCTGGCCGGGCCGACACCCCGACCGACCCTTCGCCGTTGGATATGGTGGAGAGCATCATCACACTGCGTCCCAAGGAACACTGGCCCAAACGGAAGCTCGAATACAAGGACGCGGAAAAGCAAACGGCCGTGGTGCTGGCGGCCCTCCAAGAGCGCGGTCTGATCGACCCGATCCAGGAGGAGGCCGAGCGCCGTGCGCTGCTCGATCCGGCGACGATGAACGCAGCGATGCGTATGGATGAGACCATGCGCGAACTGGTGCTGCAACGTTTCTCCGACTTCGAGGCGGACCTCGGACCAAAGTTGCTACGCGAGTTTATCGCCGAGTTAGTCGGCCGCTGGCAAAAGGCGGATCGGCTGCTTGCACCGCTATCCGAGGCCGACATCGACCGTCTGGCCACCCAGTTGCAGAAGGAATTCGCGTCCATTCTCTCCGCCGGCCCAGGGCAGGAAGACGCAAATCGGCTCATCCAGCAGATCGCCGAGAAGCTGGCGGCGGAGAAGAAGGTAGAACTCAATCCTGAACTGCTCACGGCCAAGTTCCACCCTCTGTACGCTGCCTACCTGGCAGTCACCAACGTGCTCGGTTCCGAGCAGCCGACGCTCTTCACACAGATGTTCGACTTCATCGAGCATGAGCGTGACAAGCACTGGCGCGAGCAAGTCCGCCAACTCGGCTACGACATCTTCCCTCGCGCGGTAGCTGCCTATGATCGGTATGCCATCGACGAACTCCATAAGCTCGCCGACGAGAAGGGCCTTTGGGCGGAGAAGACCGACGACGTAGCCGAACTGGAGCAACTAAAGACCCTCCGCGCGGAACTGGACGCCGCCTGGTCGCCTCACCTCTTCCTCTGGAAAAAGTCCAAGGACGATCTCTTGAAAGAAGTGGACAGCGTGGTGCGGATGCCGGGATGGGCCAACATCTGGACCCAGCCGATCATCAACCGCATCGACATGCTGGCCACGGGCGTGAGGACCATGATCGGCGTCAAAGTGTTTGGCAACGACCTGGACAAAATCCAGGAGGTATCCGAACAAGTGGCCGAGGTGCTCAAGCAGATTCCCGGCGCGGTGGACGTGTTTCCCGACCAGAGCCGCGGCAAAGGCTACTTGGAAATCAAGATCGACCGTGACCGGGCAGCGCGTTATGGCGTCAAAGTCAGTGACGTTCAGGACGTGATCGAAACCGCGCTGGGCGGAAAGGCAATCACGATGACCGTGGAAGGACGCGAGCGATTTCCCGTGCGGGTCCGCTACAACCGGGAATCGCGCGAGGACGAGGAGGATGTGAAGAACCTGCTTGTCAGTGCGGCGACATCTATGGGACAACAAAGTGGCGGTATGAACGGAGGCGGGATGGGGGCCGGCAACGTCAACCAACGCTCCGCGTCGGTGCCTGCGACCGGCCCTAAGTCGGGGCCGGTGCAAGTCCCGTTGGCTATGGTGGCCGACGTGAAGATCGTCGAAGGCCCGGCCATGATTAAAAGCGAAAATGGCATGTTGCGCAACTACGTGCAACTGAACGTCCGCGATCGTGATGTTGTGGGATTTGTAGAGGAAGCACAGCGGGTCGTCGCGCAGAAGATCAAGCTGCCGCAAGGGATGTACCTCGCGTGGAGCGGCCAGTTCGAGAATCAGGTCCGCGCCGGGAAGACGATGCTCGTGGTGTTCCCGGCAGTCATCTTGGTGATCTTCATCATCCTCTTCCTCACCTATAACGACCTGATCGACGCCCTGCTAATGATGAAGGCCGTGCCCGAGGCTATGGTCGGCGGAATCTTTCTCCTCTGGCTGTTTGGTTATCATTTCAGCGTGGCCGTCCAGGTGGGATTCATCGCCTGCTTCGGCATGGCCACGGAAACGGGCATCATCATGCTCGTGTACCTCCGCGATGCGGTGGATAGGCGTGGCGGCCTGGAAAAGATTCAATCGCTTCGGGAACTCCGCGACGCCGTGATCGAAGGGGCCGTGCATCGGCTCCGCCCAAAACTGCTGACCGAAGGCGTGGCCATCATCGCGCTGGCACCTATGCTCTGGGCCACAGGCGTAGGGCACGAGGTCATCTCGGCGATGG
>JBBAAB010000348.1:0-2522 GCA_041658445.1 Thermoleophilia bacterium | reverse complement strand
CGTACTCTGGCCTCTGACGATCTATGTTTTGGCGCCGCTGGCACTGGTCGGTACGGTCGTGCTCTTATTGTTGTTGGTGGCGGAATTGGCGCCGAAGTGATCGAGGACCGCCGCAAGCCACTTTCACGATCGCCGCAGATTTTTGGCAATCATCTGCGGGGTCGACATAACGCATCAAGTTATGCCTAGTTCTACAGTGGGGATTTGGCAGGACACTACAGCCGCATTCAGAGCGATGCGAAGCTCTCCGGGCCCCCACTTGCAGCGCGATATTTACGCAGTATAATTCAGGGTTCCAATGCTACGGGGGCGTAGCTCAATTGGTTAGAGTACCGGACTGTCGATCCGGTGGTTGCGGGTTCGATTCCCGTCGCCCTCGCTTGCGTGTATCTTTCGCTGGTTCCTGCACTTAGGATATCTTCCAGCGCTCGGTCGAGCGGCCATTTTTTCCCGAGAAAACCGGCAAACGACCGGATTTTCTTGGGAGGTTGCTGCGATGTGGAATATGAACGAATCCTCCAAAAACGACTGGGACCGGATTGGGGGACTGTCCCAATTTTCGTGTCAGCGAAAATGGGACTGTCCCCCTTTGACGCTGTTTCTTGCTGGGACTGCTCCATTAGAGCGTTTCCAAAAGAGGTATAGCGCTGTCTAGGCAGACTCGGTAAGTTAGGGTTCATCTCAAGGAGGTGACCCCAATGAAACCGTACGACGCAGAATTTCGCGGCGAGGTGCTTGCCGCATGCGACACGAACGAAGAGAGGCGCGCGATCGCGCTGCGTTTCAATGTTTCGGAATCTTGGTTGCGGCGCATCCAACAGCAACGCCGCGAGACAGGCCAAGTCGCGCCAAAGACAGCAGCTCCGCGTCAACCAAAATGGCATGCCTGGGCAGACTGGTTGATTTCAAAGATCGCCGCTCGGCCCGACATTTATCTGCGCGAACTGCAAGCCGAGTTGAAGCGGGAGCGTGGCGAAGATGTTTGCCTGGGGACGATCTGCGGCGCTTGTCGGGCGCTCGAGCAGTCGCGAAAAAAAAGACGCTGATTGCCAGCGAGCAGGATCGTCCCGATGTTGTCGAGATGCGCGCGGCGTGGCGCGATTCGCAGGAGCTGATCGATCCCGCCAAAGTCGTCTTCATCGACGAAACGTGGGCGAAAACCAACATGACGCGGCGCTACGGCCGCTCGGAACTCGGCACGCGTCTGGTGGAAAAAACCCCGTGCGGACGTTGGCAGACGACGACTTTTCTGGGCGCGTTGCGTGTGGAAGGGTTCATCGCTCCCCTCACGGTCGAAGGGGCCATCAACGGGGCGTTGTTCCGCGCCTGGGTAGAGCAGCATCTGGCGCCCGCCTTGAAACCTGGCGACATCGTGGTGATGGACAATCTTTCCAGCCACAAGGTCGCTGGAATTCGCCAAGCCATCGAAGCGGTCGGCGCCGAGTTGCGCTATCTGCCCCCGTACTCGCCGGACCTAAATCCCATCGAATTGGCGTTTTCCAAGTTCAAGAAGTTGCTCCGCGACGGCGCGGAACGGACCGTCGACAAACTCTGGAGTCTCTGCGGCAGCGTCCTCGATCAGTTCACGGAATCCGAGTGCCGAAAGTATTTCCGACACTGTGGATACCGCTACACCTAAAATGAAACCGCTCTAGCCATTGTCACATTCGGCCGTATTCCAGCCAGGCGTCGCGGAAATGCACGAGTGTCTCCCAGGGAGCCGTAAAGGGCGTGTTGCAACTGGCGGAAAGCACAAAGCGGTGCGAGTAGGGATCGATCCGCTTGAACAGATTCTGAATGTAGGAGAACACGTCCTGGCGGGTTTGCAGGCGTTCGAACTCCAGGGCGCTGATGCCGCCGGTGATGATCAGCCGGTCGCCGGAAAGTCGCATGGCCTCGTCCAGTTCCACGTCGCCAAGGGTGGGGAAGGCGACGCCCTCCAGCCCATCGACGCCCAACGAGGCGATCAGCGCCAAGTTGGCCTTTTGCCGGCCACAGGCATGAATAAACAAGTGGCTGCCGTGCTCGTGGCAGATATGGCTGGCGCGCTCGTAGAACGATGCGGAGCACTGCTCCACCAATCGCGGCGGATGGAACATCGTGTCGAGGTTATCCATCGACATCACCACCTTAACGCCCGAGGCAACCATTTGCCGCACCAGATCGAGCGACGCCTCCTCGTGGATGGCCATTAACGTGGCGGCCCGATCGGGTTGATCGGTCAGCAGATAGCAGGCTTCGATCGGGTTCATCGAGAAGTGCAGCAGCTTCAGCGGACTGTACACCTCGCCGGCAATCGCGTAGCCGTCGTCGCCGATCTGCCCATCGACCGCCACATAGCGATCGGTCAGGAAACGCCAACGCCGTCCGCGGAGCAGTTCCTCAAAGGCGTCCATCTGATGGGACGGATCGTCGATGAGGAACTTCTCCTGAATCAGCGTCGAGTGGTCGAAGACGTAGCGCAATCGCTCGGTCAGAGTTCCTTTTTTCGTATGGTATGCACGCTCTAACACGCGGTCAGA
>JBBAAB010000347.1:0-2523 GCA_041658445.1 Thermoleophilia bacterium | reverse complement strand
AGCCATAGTAGGTGGCCAGGTTCAGCCCGGCCAGCCGCCCCTGCACCCTCTCGGCCAGTTTTTCGGGGGTAGTCACGCGCGTAAAGAACTCGACCAGGTTCAGCACCTCGGTCTCGTAGCGCACCGGTTCACCGAACACGTGCTCCGCCTGAACGCGGATCGCCTCGCTGTTGGCGAGCTCATACTGTGAATTCTTCAGGCGGTTATAGCATCCGACGCATGGCGCAACCAGGGCATCACGCATGGCATGGTGCAGGTTGCGCGCGGGCAAAAGCACGCCCAGGTTGCCGCCCCAGTGGTGCGGCGCCGGCGAAGCCCCGCAGCAGTTCCAGTCTTCAATCTCGTCCAGACGGATCTCCAGCTCTTCCGCGACAAGCCTGAAGGATACGTCATACTCACACGCCGAGCTTGTCAGCGAGCATCCGGGAAAATACGAGTAGGTTTTATCCGCCTGCGTCTCGCCACCCGCTTCAGGCGTTCCCGCCACATTGTTTTTTTTGTCGATCATCGCGCCCGCGCCCATCACTCGTGCCGCTGCTTCGCGTTGACTTCCCGAAATATTCTGTGTATCTCACGCCGGTTCTTTATCCGCGGCGGGACGATATGGACTTTCTTCTTGCGCAGCGTCTTCGGAACCAGTGAAATGTCATTGAAAAATTTGCCGCTGCGAAAATTTATCCATGCCATCAGACGCGCTTCGTGCAGGCGGCCGTGCCGGCGCACGTTCTTTAAAAAAGCCCGGCGAAAAAGCCGCACGCCCCTCTCATCTCCTTCGATGCCCCGCTCGTCCGCGATCATCTTGGCGGTCTCGATAACATATGCCACATCGATACTCATGGGACAGCGGGAAGAGCAGGTCATGCAATCGAAGCAGAGTTGCGCGGTACGCGAATTGAGCACCTCTTCAACCTGGCCCAGCTGCAGCAGGCGCATTATGCGGTGCGGCGGGTAATCGAAAGCGAAAGCGCCGGTGCAGGTTGAAGTGCAGCGTCCACACTGGTAGCAGGCGGATACGCGCTCGCCGGAGCGGCGTTCGATTTCGGTGACAACTGTAGCGCCGTCTGCCATGGTACTTGAAACGCGTATAGCCAATAAATTTTCCTCCCGCCCAAGAGAGTATTAAAAAACCGCCGGCATCATTTCCCTTACACCTGGTTCATCAACGTTCGTTTTTTACAGGTGGGCCAGCGGCTTGTGAATCTTTTAACAATATTTGTGAAAATATTAACAGGCTGTTTCTGTTAAGTCAATGATCGTTCAATGATCAGGCTGCAAGGGATCGAGAGTCCGGGCCAAACAGGACATTCTTACAGGCGTTCGACAAGGTTATACGCGTTATCCCGCTGCACCGGCCTCATGCCCGCCGCGCGAATGGCCGCTACCAGCTCATCCCTGCCCACCCGATAGCTGACGCCCGCCGCCGCCACCACGTTTTCCTCAATCATTGTGCTGCCCATGTCATTGGCTCCGAAGGACAGCGACACCTGCGCAACCTTGAGCCCCTGGGTAACCCAGGATGCCTGGATGCTGGGGACGTTGTCGAGAAATATCCGGCTGATGGCCACCGTCATGAGATAATCGAAACCGCTGGATGAAGTGGACCCCTCCAGCTGCGTGTTGCCCCCCTGGAATGTCCAGGGGATGAAAGCCGTAAAGCCGCCGGTCTCGTCCTGCAGTTCTCGGATGCGGCGCATGTGCTCGATACGCTCGGCGCGCGATTCGACGCTCCCGAACATCATCGTCGCCGTCGACTTAAGGCCCACGTTGTGGGCGGCGCGCATAACTTTAAGCCACGTGTCGGAGCCGATCTTCTTGGGGCTCACCCGGCGTCGCACACTGTCCACCAGGATCTCGGCGCCGCCACCGGGCAGCGACCCCAGCCCGGCGTCGCGCAGACGCGACAGCGTTTCCTCCAGCGAGAGGCCGCTGACCCTGGCGATATGCCAGACCTCGGGCGGCGACAGGGAATGAATATAAATGTCGTAGCGCTCCCTGATCGAACGCAGCAGGTCACAATAATAATCGATGCCGAGGTCGGGATGGAGGCCGCCCTGCATCATGATTCCGGTGCCACCCAGCTCCAGAGTCTCCTCTATCTTCCGGAAAATCTGGTCTTTCGAAAGGAGATAGCCCTCGGGGGAATCCAACGGGCGATGAAAGGCGCAGAAATCGCAGCCGGTCGTGCAGATATTCGTGTAGTTGATGTTACGATCAACAATAAAGGTTACCTCGTTGCCGGGGACCTTCTGATGCCGCAGGGCACCCGCGGCCCGTCCCACCGGCAGAAGCTCTTTACCCTCGTAAAGACTCAGTGCCTCTGCTTCGCTTATCCTTGCCCCGGATACGGCCTTTTCCAGTAGCGTCCCGATATCCGCTCTTTTTTTCATCCTTATCCCACCTCTTGGGCAAACACCAGTTCAGGCACCTGCGCGGTGGCGCCGATCTCGACGGCGCGCCGGTAGAATTCCTCAAGGCCGCGCCGGTAATCATCGGTAAAGTCATAGCGAAGTTTTGAAAAGTACG
>JBBAAB010000346.1:0-2535 GCA_041658445.1 Thermoleophilia bacterium | reverse complement strand
CACTCTAAAAGGAGATCCAATCATGAAGAAAGTAAAACGTGACGGTAAGGTGATCGAAGTCGAAGAGAAAGATGTCCTCCCGACTGACGAGGCCGTTACCGTAACACTCTCTGAACAAAACACCGACGCCGAGACCGCCGCCTTGCTCCAGGTCCAGGCTGCACAGAAATTGGCAGACGGCAAAGCCCACACCGCCGCCGAAAGCTTGCGCCAGGTGCGCTTGCATTCATGCCGTGACTTGCTCAAGGTCTCACTCCAGGCCTCCGGCTTGCCCTCCCCCTCCGCTGCACGCGTCGAGAAGATGTTCAATACCCGCCTTGACAAAGGCGATCCGTTCGAACCCGTCGAACTCGACGCGGCCATCATGGACGAACGGGCTTTGCTCTCCGCTCTCACTGCCGCCGGCTCTATCCAAGGCCCCGGTCGCATCACCAACATGCACACCAGCGCCGACCAGCTCGAAGCGGCTGTATCTGACTTGTTTGGCGTGGCACGTGACGCCAAACTCGCGGCCGTCAAGCCGGCGCACCTGACCGGCATCCGTGAATTGTATTTGATGCTCACGGGTGACTATGATCTGCACGGCGGGTTCTATGGCGAGCGTATCCAACTCGCCACCACCGCCGACTTCACCGGCCTGGTCAAGAATGCCCTGAACAAGATCGTCGCCCAGCAGTGGGAAGCCCTCGGGCTTGCCGGTTACAACTGGTGGGAGAAGATCGTCAAGGTCGAGCACTTCACCAACCTGAACAGCATCACCGGCGTTCTGATCGGAACGGTCGGCGCCCTGCCCACCGTGGCCGAAGGCGCTGAGTACACCGAACTCGCCATCGGCGACAGCCCCGAGACCGCCACCTTCACCAAGTACGGCGGATACATCCCCCTCACGCTCGAATTGATTGACCGGGATGAGACTCGCAAGTTGAAGGCTTATGCTTCTGAGTTGGGCTCGGCTGCCCGGCGTAAGATCAGTGCCTTGATCGCCGCCGTCTTCTCCGCCAATGCCGGCATCGGCCCAACCATGGCCGACACAGGCGCGCTGTTCAATGCCACTGCCGTTACCACCGCTGGCGGACACAAGAACCTGCTCACCACGGCGCTCGCCGCGGCTGAGTGGGATGTGGTCAGCACGGCTGTGTTCGTTCAGCCCCAGCTCATCAAGCAAGCTGCCACCTACTATGGGACCGGTCCGCAGCTGGCCGTCAGCCCGCGCTTCCTGCTCGTCCCGCGTGTCCTGCAAATGACCGCCATGAAGATCCTCTATCCTTCGTTGGAGAATGCCGCCAACATCTACAGCGAGAACCAGCAGCGCGGCCAGCCCGGTGACGTGGTTGTCGTCCCTGAGTGGACAGACGCCACCGATTGGGCCGCCGTGGTCGATCCAGTGATCGCCCCGGCCATCATTGTGGGCGAGCGCTTCGGGATCAAACCCGAAATCTTCACTGCCGGCAATGAACTCTCCCCCGCCGTGTTCATGAACGACGAACACCGCATCAAAGTTCGTATGTTCAATGCCGTCCTGGTCCAGGACTTCCGCCCGCTGCACAAGTCCAACGTCGCCGGGTAATCTTGCCGGCTAACCATAACGCGGGATTTATCCCGCTAAACCGTAACGCGGGATTTATCCCGTTAACTCACAGAAAGGAGACCATGAACGAAGCTGATCTAAAACGTGCTGCCTTCATGCTGGCAGAACACACCCCCGAATACCTGGGCAAACCCACTATGCCGCCGCAAGGTTGGCGGCTGGATGGAGACACGCTGATTGTCTTGCTGGCAGACGGCCGTAAAATACGCAGTCCCATGCCGCATGTCGTTGAGAGGAGCCCTATTCTCGACAAACTTTCCCAGGCCAAGCCCGTAAAAAAGCAGACGGTTGCACCATCTATCACCGCCTTGCCTGTGCATACACCGGTGAAAAAACCCACCGGCCGTAAGGTTTAGTTAACTAATTCCCGCCATGTCCCGAATTGAACTCGGTTAACTTCAAACGCAGACAGGGCAGCGACCGAGCGGCGGGAACCATTAACCATTTACCATTCACCATTCACCCCGGGCGGACGAAGCCCGTCCGCCCGGGTCCAACCCTATAAGGAGACCAAGCCATGGGTTACGTACACGATACTGCAATGTCCCAATTTATCCCCCCTACTGCCATGCACTGTGTGACTGGCACGTGGACGTATGTAGCCGGCCAGGTTGCCGGCACAATTGTTCGTCACAAAGCCGCCGCCGCAGAGACCTCGATTGTCAACATCCCGATCCAGATCCCTTCGAACTCGGTTGCCCTCAAGGGCAGTTATCTCAAGTCCATCGAGATTGACTATGAGGTTTTGATTGCCGCCTGCACCAGCGTCACCGCCGCCCTCGCCAAGGTTGTGCGCGGCATAGACGGTGCGGTCGCGGTCGTCTCTGCTCCCGCTGTCACCCAGGACCTCACCGCTGCCACGGACGCCGCCGATGTAGATCAGCACAAGCTGATCGTCACCGTCACCACTCCCGAGTGGATTGACAATGATGCATACTTCATGCTCA
>JBBAAB010000345.1:0-2535 GCA_041658445.1 Thermoleophilia bacterium | reverse complement strand
ACCCGTGGCGCCGGCAGCAAGATGTACGACGCCGATGGCAATGAATATATAGACTACGTCGGTTCCTGGGGACCGCTGATCCTCGGGCATTGCCACCCGGCGGTCCAGGAGGCCCTCGAGCAGACGATAAAGGATGGCGTCAGCTTCGGCGCGCCGACACCTCTGGAGGTGAAGCTGGCCGAAAAGGTCATCGAGGCTGTTCCTTCCATCGAAATGGTGCGGATGGTCAACTCGGGCACCGAAGCCACAATGAGCGCGCTCCGTGTCGCCCGCGGTTTCACCGGCCGTGACAAGATAATAAAATTCGAGGGCTGCTACCACGGCGCCGTCGACAGCCTGCTGGTTCAGGCCGGCTCGGGTGTGGCGACCCTTTCCCTTCCGGACAGCCCCGGGGTTACAAAGGGCACGTCCGCCGATACGATACTGGCCGGATTCAACAATCTCGATAGCGTCCGCCAGATTTTTGAAAAGGAAGGTGAGCAGGTGGCGGCCGTCATCGTAGAACCGGTGGCGGGGAACATGGGCGTGGTTCCACCCGCGCATGGATTCCTGAACGGCCTGCGCGAGCTTACCGCAAAATACGGAGCCCTCCTGATCTTTGACGAAGTCATGACCGGCTTCCGGGTCGCCTATGGCGGCGCCCAGGAAATCTTTGGAACAAAGCCCGATATGACCTGTCTGGGCAAGATCATCGGTGGCGGGCTCCCCGTGGGCGCCTTCGGCGGCCGCAGGGATATCATGGAGACCGTCGCCCCCGCCGGTTCCACCTACCAGGCCGGCACGCTATCAGGCAACCCGCTGGCGATGGCCGCGGGCTTGAGCACTCTTCTCGAACTCGGGAAGCCGGATGTTTATGAAATATTAAACCACAAGGCTTCCTGGCTGGCGGCAGACCTTTCCCAGCTGGCTTCGGAAAGCAACATGGACTGGACCCTGAACCAGGTGGGCTCGATGTTGACCTTCTTCTTCGCTCGCGGCCCCGTAACCGACTTCGCTTCGGCCAGGACAAGCGATACGGACCGCTACGGCGCCTATTACAAACACATGCTCGACCGGGGCATCTACCTGGCCCCCTCGCAGTTCGAGGCGATCTTTATTTCACTTGCCCATAGCGACAGCGACCTGGCCCGAACTGCCACGGCGGCTGCGGAATTCCTGGAAAGCTGAAACTGGTGGCCGGGAAAATAACGCAAGCCAGCAAGAAACAGTCCATACCGGCGGCGACTGTCCCCAGGCTCTCGCAGTACCTGCGTAAACTGCAGGAGATCCAAAGCCGGGGCACGACCACCATTTCCTCGAAACAGATCGCCGACGAGGTGGGCACCAATCCGGCGCAGATCCGCAAGGACCTCTCCTATTTCGGCGAGTTTGGCGTGCGCGGCGTGGGCTATGATGTCGACAGGCTCATCAAGGAGCTTGAAAAGTGCCTGGGACTCAACCGTTCGTGGAATGTCATCATCGTCGGCGCGGGAAAACTGGGCACCGCCCTGGCACTGTATCGCGGTTTCCAGAAACAGGGGTTCAACCTGCTGGCCATGTTCGATGCCGACCGGAAGGTCGTCGGCACTGATCGGGGCGCCGGACCGGTAAAACCCATAGACAAACTGGAAGCCTTTCTTGAGAAAAACACCATTCACATCGCCATCATCACCACCCCGGCGGCTCCGGCCCAGGCTCTGATCGACAGGGTCACGGCAGCGGGCGTCCCTTCGGTTCTGAATTTTGCGCCCATCAGGGCGACCACCAGTCAGCCGGCCATCCTGCGTCAGGTGGATCTTTCCACCGAGCTGATGATCCTTTCATTTCACCTGGATAAATAACAGTTCCCTTTTTTCCGGTTAACCCGATACCATGGCCGCTACCACGACGATAGCCGAGAAAACGTTAAGAGAGATGCGCCTCACGGTTGCCAGCGCCAGCAACCTTTACGTTCCACGCCTTCGCGCTGATGATGATCCAGGCGGCCAGGCCGGGTTCTCGGACCTTTTTATGCTTGACTGCGGCGGCGATTTTCCGGACGCCGCCGCATACCGGCTGGGACTGGAATATATATTTGAAGGCTACCTGCTCCATTACGGACAGAGCCGGCTGCTTGAACACGACGACTCCGATTTCAGCCTGCTCGCGGGCGATTATATGTACGCCAGTGGTCTCGCGACCATCGCCACCCTGAAAGATCTGACCTGTATCGATGCACTCGCCGACCTGGTGCAGTTATGCGCATATGTTCACTGCGAATCACTGGACAGGGCCCTGGCCATGAATGCCTGGGCGATAACTACCATCAGGCTGGCGCGTCACGCCCTTGGGGCTCATGTCCGCTTTGACAGGCTGAGTGATATGGTTTGGAGAAATGGTGACAATGGGCATGAGCTCACGGTTTTGCTGGACGGGCTTACCCGCATTCAGGGCTTATACAGGAAAGACAGGCTGGCGGATTTTAACAGGATACTTTACGACATGGACTCTTACTTTGGAGCGGAGGCCTGATGGCGATCGATGACTTAAGACAATACATGGATGTTCTTCGCAAGC
>JBBAAB010000344.1:0-2540 GCA_041658445.1 Thermoleophilia bacterium | reverse complement strand
GTTGAGGCGCTGGCACAGAACGGGGAACATAGGACGGGTTGCGGTAGGGACGTCAGTTACCTGACGCCCCCCGCACAGATCCGTACGAGCGGATTTCCCGCATACGGCTCCTACCTCGGGTGGTTAGCGTCGAAACGCACTGAGGGATACGGATGCAGCACGCGGGCACGAGGGAGCCAACGATTAGCAAACGGGCCAAAACGATCCCAGGTGATGCGATGGCGATCTCCCCGTCGCCGGAGCGCATGATACCAGTGCCGGATGATTTGCGTCCGGAAACAGGTAATGCGGTCCAGATTGCCGGGGACAGCATGGTAGTTCATGTAGCCCTGCACCACGCTGCGGAGCCAGTCAGCCAGCGCGCCGCGGCAGTCATGCATATGACGGCGCAGATGCTCTTTGACAGCCTGGAGTTTGGCCCGCAGCCGCTTGGCAATAGTTTGCCGTCGCACAGTGAAGCGATTTCCCTTGCGAGTCCGCCCACAGATGTGGGTGAACCCCAGGAAGTCGAAGGTCTCCGGCTTGCCCTCCCCACGCCTCTGCCGATGGAGGGCGGCACTGCGGCCGAACTCGATCAGGCGTGTTTTATCCGGGTGGAGGGAGAGACCGAAGCCTGTGAGACGCTCCTGAAGGTCCTGCAGGAAGCGTTCAGCGTCACCGCGATGTTGGAACCCAAGAACGAAATCGTCAGCATAGCGCACGATGATCACATCGCCTCTAGCATGACGACTTCGCCACTGTTGTGCCCACAAGTCCAAGACATAGTGGAGATACACATTGGCAAGCAGCGCAGAGATCACCGCTCCTTGTGGCGTACCCACCGTGGTCTGGGACCAGGCGCCATCCTCGGACACTCCGGCCCTGAGCCACTTACGGATCAAGCGGAGTACCCTGGGGTCAGCGATTCGGTGCTCGAGGAATCTCAGCAGCCATTCATGGTCGATGGTGTCGAAAAAGCCCTGGATGTCTGCGTCGAGCACCCAGTTCACTTTCTTGCGGGTCAGACCTACACAGAGCCCATCCAGCTCGTCGTGCGGGCTGCGGCCGGGTCTGAACCCGTAGGAAAATCCGAGGAAGTCCGCTTCGTAGATGGCGTTGAGAACCGTCACCAAGGCGTGTTGGACGATCTTGTCCTCAAGAGCGGCAATGCCCAGAGGTCGCTTGCGCGCATCCGGCTTGGGGATGTAGGTCCTCTTGGAGGGCTGTGCACGGTAACTCCCGCGATGAATTCGCTCATGCAGGTCGTGCAGCCGCTGCTCCAACCCTTCCTGGTACCCACTCCATGTGACCCCGTCGATCCCGGGGGCCGCCTGCCGTTGAAGGGCGTAGAAGCTATCCCGGAGTTGTTCGACGTGCACGTGATGGAGTAGAGCTGTGAACTGTGCCTTCCGATCCTTCATTGCTGCTTCTCGCACACCGTGGAGGCCGATCGACGCGGTGCCCCGGCTCTGCGTCCGGGCCACGGCCGTCTCTCCGGTGTTCCCCTTGGTCGGTCCCCTTCCCTCCACCGCCTCCGCAGACGAGTCAGCTCCGTCTTTGTTCGGCAGTTTCTCCGGTACTATGGGACCGTCCGACTTCCCGTCGGCGTGCATGTCGGACGTTCGGCTACTAACCTTCTCCGACCGGCCCATTGCACCATCAGCAGTGGGCGCTGACGGGATCTCCCGGTTCCCGTGCAAGGAGTTTCCACGCATACACAGGGTCTTCGACTCCGCGGGGTCCGAACATGACTCGCGCATAGCGTCATGCCCGATGTTGCCTTCCGTACTGGATAACGCCGTCGGCACCCCGGAAACCTTGATTTCGGAGCTCAATGGCTGGTCTGCGTGTACCCCTGTCAACGCTTCACCTGCCGCCTCACGACGACCTGCGCATGACTCGGGGCCGGTGTGGCTCGCTGGGCCTTCACCGTATGGCTCTTTCATCCATTACTCCTTGCCGGTTTTAACCGGCGCACTATCCATTCAGTTAAGCGTGGGAGTAGTAGAATACTCTTTCACCGCTGAGAACGCGGAGGGCGCAGAGAAGAGGTAGGAGCCCACGGCGGTGCGCCCCTACACTCAGCGATCTCGGCGGTCTCCGCGGTGAGCGCTCCCTTGCTTTCCTGGGTAAAGCCTCCCCGCGTAAGTGAAGGGTTGCCTGAACCGGCACCACTTCAGTTATGGGTGGGAATCGCTGGTGGCCTGCCATTGCGAGGAGTGACACCAATGCGCGGTCAAACAATGAATAATCCGCTGAATCAGACACGGACCTGCCAAAGCCCAGGTCCGTGCTGCTTTTGATCCGAAATCATCTTCACCGTTTGAAAGCGAATTGGTATGACCCCACTACGCTACGGAGAATCGTCAGCGCCGGCCAGGCCCGTTGTCACTTCTTTGACCGCGCATTGGTATGAAAATGTTTCTCCCCGGCGGTCAGCCAGCATACATGGTGCCACGGATGTGCGAAGCTCATCCGTGCACGGACGAGCCTATCGGCACGTCCGTGGCACCAACCTTGCGACGCATTTTCATACTTCGTTGTCGCCATTTCGGCTATGA
>JBBAAB010000343.1:0-2546 GCA_041658445.1 Thermoleophilia bacterium | reverse complement strand
CTGATCAATAGGCCATCCGGTTGACGCGTGCGCACCTGGCACTCTCCGACTCATTCTGCCTCCACCAAATGTGCAGTTATTTTCGAAACACTACACTAGAATGAATGGAAGAGTGTGAGGGAGAGTTCACGCCTGAATAGTTCGTTGTTCCGCTCCTCTACAAGGCCGGAAATTGATATGCCGGTTGTTTCGGTGAAATACACGCTCGCCCTGGCAAAGATGCTGTCAACGGTATCACTGCGAAATTGAATATCACCGCCCTGTTCAAACTCGACGGTCTCGTCGCCTGAACTGAATCCGGCCGCAAGCGAATACCTCAGTTCATAATCGTACCCGACTGTTACCGAGTAGCTCGACACGTTCTCGTCCTTCGTGTCGATGCCCGCAGCGTATGAGCCGTCCAGGTAGAAATCTTTCCAGTAACCTGTAAGGCCCATCCTGCCCCTCCGCGACCAGTCGCCGCTGTAACGGGCAAACCTTGGACCAGCATATATATACGTGCTCCTGTACAACCTGTACCGCAGGGTTGCTTCATGGCGCTGTTCTGCAAGGAACCCGCCAATGTCGGAGAAAGCAAATCCATAATTGCCTGACCACGTATCGTCATAACGGTACGATGCGTCAAGACCTGCAATGAAATCATTCTCCCCGTACCGCCACCAGCGGCTGTAGTCGCCGCCCAGCGTGATGTCCGGCCTGAGGCGGTGGTCGACCGACAGCGAAATTTCGTCCCAGTCATCCTGGTTTTCAAGCCAGCTGTGGCCGGCGGAAAGCCGCACTGTTGTCGGGTTTCCCACCAAGTCCCTTATTGTGTCCGGTTTATACTGCTCGTCTATCGAACGGGCCAGCGGGAAATAACCTTCCCGCCATGCCGTGATTGCAAGATAACGCGACTTACCCTCGTTATCGCGGCATACTTCGCGGCATTTATTCATTATCAGCCTTCCGGCTTCCCTGTCGTCTTTCCTCCTGTAACAGATAGCAGCGCCGATATATGCATCTACGTAGTCGGGCGACAGCTCAATTACCCGCAGGAAATCAGCCATGGCTGAATCCATCCGCTTCTTGTCCCGTAGCTTACAGAAGGCCAAACCTGCCAGCGCATCAACATCCCTGTCATTCTTTTCAAGCAGCGACTTGTAAATCTTTTCCGCATCGTCAACAAACCCGTCCAGCCTGAGATTACGCGCCTCTGTCAGCAATTTGAGATATTCTTCGCGTTCTGCTTCGGCAGGAGCTGTCATATCCACATACTTCTTGTCTATTCCCCTTGCAAAATCCCAGTGGCCATTCTCCCAGCACACGGCTGCCAGGTACTGGATCTTTTTCGCATCATCACCGCACCTGGTTCTCGCCTTATCCAGGGTTGCGCCCGCTTCATCTTTCCGGCCAAGCCTTTTGAAACATGTTGCCGAACCAACATACGCATCGAGGTAATCAGGCGAAAGTATTATTACCTTCTGGAAATCAGCCTGGGCATCGCCTGCCCTGCCGTCCTGTTTCAGCCTGGCAAAGCCGCGCCCAACCAGCGAATCCACATCCCGGAAGTTTTTGGTTATCAAATCCGTATAAACCTTCTCGGACTCCACCGCCGCCCCATCCGTCCTGAGCTTGCGCGCCTTGTCGAGCACCGCTTGATGTTCTTCGCGCTCAATGTCCTGCGGTGACTTCATTGTCTTGTACTTAGGGTCAAGTCCGCGCGCAAAATCCCAGTGCCCGTTCTCCCAGCAGAGCGCCGCAAGGTAGCTTATTTTCTTTCCGTCATTGCCGCATTTCAGCCTGGCCGCATCCAGCGCTGCAGCCACCTCATCCGTCCTCGCAAGCCTCCTCAAACATGTCGCCGCCCCGACATAAGAATCGAGGTAATCAGGCGAGAGAACGATCGCCTTGCGGAAATCTTCAAGCGCATGGGCCATACGGCCTTCAATCTTGATCCTCGCCAGCCCACGCCCCACCAGCGCATCCACGTTCCTGTGGTTCTTCTCCAGCACGACTGTGTAGATCTTCTCGGATTCCGCAACTTTTCCGCTGTTCCTCAACTCGCGTGCCTTCTGCATCTCTTTCGCATATGCACCTGACTCCACGGCCGCACCCCCGGGCAGGGCAGAAAATGACAAGGCAATCACAATTGAAATAATATATACCCCGACCCTCATTGCGCACCGCCTTCCCCGCGCAGGTACTTTTCCCGGTCAAGCTTGCCCCATTCTGTATCCCGGGTCAGGAAATACCGCACCATGCCGCGCACGCGCCAGAAAGCGTGAAGCTGCCTGTATCCGAAATTCTCGAAGAATGCGGCCAGGAAAAGTTCCAGTCCGGCGTTCTTCATCCTGTACCGCTCGAAGGAAAGCTCTGACAGCAGAAGCGAAAATGACGATATGCACATGCCCCACACTATAGCCACACCGAGGAAAAGTATGAAGAACGGAATGTCCATGGTCCCCATTATGTAGCCCACAAAAATCAGCGGTATACCCAGGAGCTCTATCGGGGCGCTCAAGAGCTCGAATATGAAGAAGTACGGAAATCCGAACAGGCCAAGCATT
>JBBAAB010000342.1:0-2559 GCA_041658445.1 Thermoleophilia bacterium | reverse complement strand
GGCATCATGCAACAAGACCAACCTGTCTTCTGCGATGAAACTCACGATGTGCTCTATGTGGGAGACCCCTTGGCGCTAGTGGTGGGTGAAACCCCCGAACAGGTCAAAACCGCTCTTGAACAGATCGAAGTTGAACTGGAACCACTACCTGTGATCGGCTCCATTGAGCAGGCCTTGGCTCCCGACGCTGCGGTCTTGCACCCCCGTCTACGAGAGAAATTCCCAGATTCTCCGAATATCCTGATCCACTTTCACACCAGCAAGGGTAATATTGAAGCTGGTTTTGCCGAAGCTGACCTCATCTTGGAAGATGTTTACGACGTCCCATTCATCGAACATGCTTACATGGAAGTAGAAACTGGTATCGCCGTACCGGAAAATGGCAGAGTGACCATCTATGCCGGCAGCCAGGGTCCCACGGATGACTGCCAACAGATCGCACAGGTCTTGGGGCTGCCGGAGGAAAAAGTGCACATTGCTCACGTCTATATGGGTGGTGGTTTTGGCGGAAAAGAAGATATTTCCACCCAGATCCACGCTGCCCTGGCAGCCCATATCACCGGCCGGCCGGTAAAAGTTCGCTGGAGCCGCCAGGAATCGATCTGGTCCAGTTATAAAAGGCACGCGGCCAGGTTGCACTACAAAATGGGTGCCAAGAAAGACGGTACCCTTGTGGCCGCAGATGTCCAGATCTATTCTGATACGGGTGCCTATGCTTCTTCCGGCGAAGCGGTAGTCTTCCGAATGTCAGCCTTTGCCTGCGGCCCCTATATTATCCCCAATGTCAGTGTGCACACCTATGCTGTCCACACCAACAATCCGCCATGCGGTGCGTTTCGAGGATACGGCAGCCCGCAGGTAGCTTTTGCCGCCGAGATGCATCTACAGAAGATCATCGAACGGTTGGAGCTGGACTCATTCGAAGTGCGTTTTTTAAATGCGCTGGATCTGGGAAAAGCCACCATCACCGGAGATGTCATTACAGAAGAAGTGGGCGCAGGCATCATCGCTTGTCTGGATGCCGTCCAGAAGGAGTTAGCCCGCACACCACGCCCGGAAATCCTCCCTGGTGAAAAATTCGGTCTCGGCATCGCTGCAGCCTACAAAAATGTGGGGCTGGGTTCAAACATCCCTGACCGTTCCGGAGCTACCGTCTCTTTAGAGAAGGACGGCATTTTCCTGATCCGCCATGGCGCCACAGACATGGGTCAGGGTGTCAATCCTATGGTTTCTGCTATCACCGCCAGAGTATTCGGAGTGGCTCCACGTTATATACGCATCCACAACGGCGATACCCGAGAGGATCCGGCAGGCGGCATGACCACTGCCTCACGCGCCACCTTCCTGTCCGGCAATGCTACACTGCAAGCCAGCCAGCAGTTGCGCTCAATGCTTTGGGACGCAGTCTCCAGCGGATTCAACATCCCACAATTAGATTTGGAGATCCGCCATGTTTTTGTCAACATCCAAACCGGCGAAAAGGTTATTTCTCTCAAAGAATTGGCCAATGGTGGGCAGGAATACAAAGCAGAATTTACTTATGATGCACCCCCCACCCAACCGCCTGCAGCCCACAGCGCCCCGTTCCCAACACGAATACCTGGCCTTCCCATGCACTTCGCTTATGATTTTGGTGTACAGGCAGCCATGGTCGCTGCCAACCCGGAGACCGGCAAGGTCCGCGTCTTAAAGTTGATTGCCGCCCACGATGTAGGCGCAACTCTGGTGCGTCGAAATGTGATCGGACAATTGGAAGGTGCTGCGATTCAAGGTATGGGTTATGCGCTCAGAGAGGAATTCGTGGTGAAGGATGGCATTCCGCAATCCACCCACCTGAAAGACCTCGGTCTGCTGCGCTTCAAAGAAATTCCAGAGATCATTCCCATCCCTGTTGAAGATTATCACCCCAAGGGGCCATTCGGAGCCAAAGGCATGGGTGAATTGGCAATCACACCCACTGCCCCGGCGATCTCGAACGCCATCCATAATGCACTGGGTGTATGGATCAACAGCTTACCGATCACTCCCACCAAAATATTGGCGGCATTAGAAAATAAAATGGAGGTATCAACATGCGTTTACAAGGCAAAGTTGTTCTGGTGATTGGGGCCGGAGAACACTTGGGGCGCAGCGCACCGCTCCTGTTCGCACAAGAGGGCGCAAAGGTCGTCATTTCAGCCCGGCGAGAAGTGGTCCTCGAAGAAACCGCTCAAATGATCCGTTCCAAAGGCGGAGAGGTAGCCATTTGTGTCGGCAGTGCAGCCAGCCCGGAGGATGCAAATCGCATGGTGCAGACGACCGTAGAACATTTCGGCCGTCTGGATGTGTTATACAATAATATTGGTGGCGGTTGGGTTGAACTCGATAAAAAGCTGCATGAAATTTCACTAGATGCCTACGAACGGATCGTGTCCAGCAATCTCACAGCGGTTTTCAACGGATGTAAAGCAGCCGTACTGCAGTTCCTTAAGCAAGGGGATGGGGGTTGCATCATTAACGTGACAGCGTCCGACCATGTCCGCCGCATGGCCAATCCCCTCTACGCCTATACGAAGGCCG
>JBBAAB010000341.1:0-2559 GCA_041658445.1 Thermoleophilia bacterium | reverse complement strand
TATTTTTGTCAACCAGCAGCCTCACGACCTGGCGGTAATCAACCTTGATGATCCCGCCTGTCATCGGCCCGTACCGGTACATACGGGCAAAGTCTGGTTCAGCCGGAGCGCCGGCGACAGCAGGCCGGCCGCAGGTGAGCGGATGGAGCCGCTCGTGTTTGTCCGCGACGGAATGATCCGCGCCAACCTGACCGGCCTGGCGACAGCCGGCGCCGGGGTGCAGGCACGGTTGCCGCGCGCGTATTCGGATAGTAAAACGGGCGGCGGGCTCGAAAATCAGCCCGGCGCGGATGCGCGGCGCGCTCATATGGCGGCCGCCGGCAGGAATGAACCCGAAAACGGCGAAGGTTCACGGGAGGCCGGCTCCACGGCGATCATCGCCTGGAAGGACGCCAGCCTCAAGGGTGAGCACAACCTGGAGAACTGCCTGGCGGCAGCGTCCGTATGTCTGTGCCTGGGGCTTTCACTGGGGGAGGTGGCCGAGGGTCTGGAGAGTTTTCCGGGTGTCCCTCATCGATTGCAGCAGGTCCGGATCGTGGATGGCGTAATTTACGTAAACGACTCCAAGGCAACCAACGCCGATGCGGCCATCAAGGCCCTCACCGCGTTCGAAGGCGGCGTCCACCTGATATTGGGCGGCAGTCTCAAAGGGTGCACTTTTGACCGGCTGGCTGAAGACGCCCCGGAAGAAAAAATCACGCAGTTGATCGCAATCGGCGAAGCCGCAGCGGAGATCGCCGCGAGTTTTGACCAGGTCGGCAGGGAGACAATCATGGCCGCCGGTCTGGAGGAGGCCATAGACATCGCCAGCGCGAGCGCCGGGCCGGGAGATGTAGTGCTGCTCGCGCCAGCATGCGCCAGCTTCGACCAGTACGACAATTACGAGGAACGGGGAGAACATTTCATCTCCCTGGTAAACATGCTGTAAGGGCTGAATATGGAATGGAGAAAAAAGAAACACAAGGGAAACGGACGCGGCCCGCGCGAGGGCGCTGGTTCCTTCGAATACACGTTCCTCGTCACGGTGACCCTTGTTCTGCTGGCGGTCGGCGTGGTCATGGTCTTCAGTGCCAGCTGGGCCAATGCCTACTTTGGTGAAAACCAGGACAGTTACTACTATCTAAAGCGTGAACTGTTCTTTGCCGCCCTGGGTCTGTTGTTCATGTTCGGCATGGCTAAAACGGACTATTCCCGACTGCGCAAGGTAGCGCCCGCCATGATGGTCGTATCGCTGACCATGCTGCTGATGGTGTTTATCCCCGGAATCGGCTACTGCGCCAAGGGCGCCTGCCGCTGGGTCGGCTCCGGCTCGTCTACCTTCCAGCCGTCGGAACTCGCCAAGCTGGCGGTAATCCTTTACGTGTCCACCATCATGTACACGCGTCCGCGTCTCCTTGGAGGCATCAAGAGATTTGCCTTGCCCATCATGGGACTGCCGGTGCTCGCCTGTCTGTTCATACTTGCCGAGCCTGACATGGGCACGACCATAACCATCGTTATCACGCTGGCCGGCATGCTGCTGGTGGGGGGCGTCAGGATGAGGGACATGGCCGCCCTCGGAGCCGGTGCGGGAGTTCTTGGCTTGGCCTTCGTTGCCATGGCTCCATATCGGGTGGCGCGTTTCACCACCTTTCTGAATCCTTATGAAGACGCGCACGGCTCGGGCTTTCAGATTATCCAGTCCCTGGTTGCACTGGGTTCGGGTGGCGTCTTCGGCGTGGGTATTGGCAAGAGCATCCAGAAATTCAACTACCTTCCGGAGGCCCACACCGACATGATCTTCTCGATCATCGGCGAGGAAGTGGGTCTTCTGGGCGTGATGGCGGTAATAATCTTCTATGGTGCTTTCGCGTATGTTGGTTTTCGCATCGCTCTCAGATCCCGTGACCTTTTCGGCAAGTACGTAGCCGCAGGCATTACGTCGCTGCTGGTGGGTCAGGCCGCGGTCAATCTCTGTGCCGTCACTGGTATGCTGCCGCTGACCGGTATTCCGCTGCCGATTATCAGCTACGGCGGAAGCAGCCTGGTCGTCATGCTCGCAAGCATTGGAATATTACTCAATATCGCTGTCAATCAACGGAGTCGAATTGCCGCTGCTCCAAACAGAAAATTCAGGGCAATTGAAGGTGGTAATAGCCGCCGGGGGGACGGCCGGTCATCTCGTACCGGCTCTGGCTCTCGCCGGCGCGTTATCGGATAAGGGCGCGGCGGTCTCCTTCATAGGCACCGGCCGGGGGCTGGAGAAAGAACTCGTGCCCCAGTCGGGCTATGAACTCGACATGGCTGACCTGCGAGGCCTGGAGCGCAAGCTCTCGCTCCGCCTTTTCCTTTTCCTCTGGTCGCTCGCCAAGGGAAGCATCGATTGCCTGGGAATATTGCGCCGTCGGCGTCCGGACGTGGTCGTGGGTGGCGGTGGCTATGTCAGTTGGGCTCCGGTGTTCACCGCCTGGCTTACTCGCCGCCCGACGCTCATCGTCGAGCTCGATTCCCATATGGGTCTGGCAAATCGCGTACTCGTGCCTTTTGTAAAGCGTGTCTGCATGAGCTTTGCAATTCCCG
>JBBAAB010000340.1:0-2573 GCA_041658445.1 Thermoleophilia bacterium | reverse complement strand
CAGCACCACCTCCAACCCCAGGCACGCGGCGTTCAATGCGCGGGCGAAGGCGATGGCGTCGAGCCCGATCGCCTCTGCGCCGGCCAGGATGATGGAAAGCAGCGGCGCGTGGAGCGTCATGGGCCGGACCTCGCCCCCGCCGGACAGCCAGCTCAGACCATTGCCGGCGAGCAGGTTGCGAGCGGCTGCGACGTAGACGGCCGAGTCGCTGCGCAGGCCGATTCCGTTGGGGCTCGTCCAGGTTACCGCAACTGCAGCAAGTAGGGCCAGCAATCCCAACAACCCACCAAAGACCAAGCGAGATCTTCGAGGCAAGGGACCTTGAGCGTGGACCGGGGCAAGATCTGCAAGCATGGCGGACTGTCTTGTCAGCTCCAATTGCCTAAGGAGGGGGGCTCAGTTACTTCGCCTGGCTCAGTATGTACGCACACCGCTCGGCACGGCATGCCCCCATCTCCAGCCCCAGAGCGGAAACTCGCGCCTTGATTGCGTCAGGATCTTCGTACCCCGTCATGTCAACTACAACATAGGTAACACCCACTTCGGGCAAGAGGTCGATGCTTGCCTGGTCAGGGAAGCCCGCGAGCACAGGAGCTATCCTTGTGTACAGTGGCGAATCGCAAGTTGCGTACAAGCAACCGACCATTGGCTTACCGTGGATGGTTGTTCTGTAGATACTGTACTGATCAGCCTCCTCAAGCGGGAACTCGATGAACGCGCCAGGCAGAGTCTGCTCCTTAAGCCAGTAGTCGATCGGCTCGCCATGGACCTCGAAGTAAGGGAGGCGTCGGGGAGCAAAGTCAAGAAGTAACGCGGTGATCGCTAGCGTGCCCAGGACTGTTGCCGCCCTGAACCCTCTCGTCAGGAGAAGGCGATGGAGCGCTGCCCCTGCGAGGACGTAGACGGCAAGGCCAACGAACATCCCATACCGCATCCACACTCGCATAGCCCCGTAATATGGCAGCCAAGCGAGGGCGAGGCGCCCTGGCATCGGCACATAGGCTAGCTCCTCGGGATGAAGGGAACGAAGTAGGTCGGGGACACGGACCTGTACCGGCGTTGAGAGCCAGATGAGGTCCGTTCCAAGAGACAGGAGAAAGGCGGTGGCCATCACTATGACCCACGGCGTTAGTCGTCTACCCTCTTTGGGCTCGCCTCTTTTCCGAACGAAGCCAAGACCAGCTACGAGCAGACACACAACTCCGACGTAGAGGGTTCCCTCAACCCACAGGTCTCTGTCGAAGTGGGCCCCAACCCACTGTCCAAGGGCAAGCCCGAACGTGGGCGGGAGGAAGTAGTCTGTTGGGCTGGCAGAGTACATGCGGAGGTATGACAGCGATCGAGAGGGAATACCTGTCGAAGCAATGTGCGCAACATAGGGCAATATGGATAGGGCTACGAGGGGAGACGCCAACAACCACACGCCACCCGCTCGGGCCAATGTACGTCTAATCCCAGCCATGCCGCTACTCCACGGCACAACCGCAACAAGCATCGCTACCGACAAGAGCAAAGCCATGTATAGGAAGTACTGTGACGTCAGCGCCGTCAGCACGAGCCCAAGAACAGGCCATGCAACATCCACCCAGCCAATCTTGCGTGAGGTTGTTAGGTCGTACGATGGAAAGCAAGTAGAGCGCCGGCCACTGAGCTTGGAGGAGGCCCGAGTGCCCTACGAGGTAGTGGGTGATGCGGAATGGGGAGAACGCAAAGGCCGTGCCGGCGAATAGGGCGGCGAACCAGTTCCCTGTCCAGCGCCTTACATACACGAATACGACAAGACCCGATAGCGGGAATGACGCCAGCGCAACGAAGTTGTATCCCGCCACGGGACCAAGCCACATGCTTACCGGTATGGCTCCAATCATCATTGCAGGGCTTATGTCGAACGTTGCCAGCCACCAGCCTTCTGGAAAGTTGATGCTTGTCGTGAAGAGCGGGGATTGGTGAAGTTGGAAGAGCGCCTTCTCAAACCAGCTGATGCCCCACACAACGCCGAGACCATCGCCCGGTGTGCCAGCAAGCAAGCGATCTGCGTGGATTGACACGGGCCACGTGAAGACAACCGTCAAAGCCATAAAGAACGCTGTCGCTCCAACGACCTGTAAGCTTCGGTCCCTGGGCGACATCACGGCTTTCCCGGTCTGGTCCAGCATTCGGATCGGTCAGCTATTGTCTGGCGCGAGTGGCTTCACATCTACAACCTGGGCGCCCAGGTCGCGCACGGCGGTCGCCACCATCCCGCCATCCTCAATCGACTCGGCCTCCGGCGGCGGATCCCCGTTCGGTGTCCACCCCCGGCTGAGGACGCAGCGCACGTTGAGTGGCGCGCCGAAAACGTCTTCAAAACACTGTCGGACGAGCGCAAGGTTTTCCTTGCGCTCCATGCGCTCCCGAAGGAGATCGCTGTTGAAGCCCAGCACCAGCGCCCCGGCCTCCATCCCCATCGGACGCCCTGAGTTGAGCAACGCCTGGGTGCGAGGATCACGCCGATAGGCGGCCGCCAGCACCTGCTGCCACTGCGAACGCACCTGGTCGAACGTCGGCCCGGCCGGATCGGATGGACCGGAGGG
>JBBAAB010000339.1:0-2574 GCA_041658445.1 Thermoleophilia bacterium | reverse complement strand
CTCTCTCGGGAGGAGGTTGGTATGGACTCCTCCCTTCGCCAGCCCCTGGAGCGCCAGACCGTAGGAAACCCCGAACGACAAGATGTTCTCTTGGAACGCCGGCGCGGAAACGACTTGGGCGCCGGATAGCGTGGGAAATGAATCCAGTTTCTCGATCTCATAGCCCAAGCTTTGCGACAGGTAGCGGCGCAGGCCGGGCAGTTTCATCGCGTTGCCCAGGGCAATGACCCGACCGATCTTTGCCGCGCGGTCGAGGTTCGAGAAATACCCGATCGATCGCTGCAACTCGGTCAGCAGATCGCCGAAGACTGGCCGCATGGCCTGAAACACGGCCTTGGGATCGGCGGCGGCCGTGGCATTGCGTTTGAGATGCTCGGCCTTGGCGAAGGTGAGTTTCAACTCTTTGGTCAAGGCCTTGGTGAAATGGCTTCCGCCCAAGGGAACGCTTCGTTGCCACACGCGATAGCCGTTGGTGATCACAAGGTCGGTCGCGTCGGTCCCCAGCGAGATAATCACGACCGATTCGGGAGGGTTCTCGGGATCGTATTCATCCGGCGGCGGCAATGAGCCCAACTGATCGAACAAAAGGAAGTTGTAGAGAACCAGCGGGGTGAGTTGGACGATATCGACCTCGATGTCGGCCTTGACGAAGGGCTCCAGGGCGCGGAGGACGGCGTCGCGTTTCATGGCGAACAGGCCGATCTCCGTTTCCAGGGCAAACCCCTCTTCCTCACTTCCGATCCCCATGCGCTGGTAGTCCCAGACCACGTCGTTCAGATCGAAGGGGATTTGCTGCCGGGCTTCGTAACGGACAATGTCGGGGATTTTTTTGGCCTCGACGGGCGGCAGCTTAATGAACCGCGCCAGACCCGCCTGACCCGATACAGAAACGGCCACCTTATCGCCCTGCACTGAGTTCCGCGAGAGGAACTGCTTCAGGGCCTCTCCGATCAGTTCGGCCGGATCAGAGCCGGGTTGGCTCAGAACCTTGGGGTATTCGATGTAATCGAAAGCCTCGGCGACGACCTTGGTGTCGTCTTCGTGGGCGCGACATCGCAGGGCCTTCAGCGCACATTGGCCAATATCAATGCCCCAAACAGCGCCGCTTGCCATGTTGCAGTTCCTCCGTCGACGCCAGCCCGAGGTGGCGAAAAGACCAGACCATTTTCTCTGTTCCTGACAGCCCCAGGCCCGAAGCTGGCCTGCCAAGAAGTGCCTCACCCAGGCTGCCTATTCCTATCTATCCAATGTATCCTGGGGGGTGGGCGACTGTCAACCAATTGCCCCCGGGTCGGGGTCAGACTTTCAAGGGTCGGGGTCAGACTTTCAATATTAACTTTACAAAGGTGGCCGGTTTGGTTAAGATACCCCCCATGCCACGACCACCGCGGATTGACTTTCCCGACGCCCTCTACCACGTCATTTCCCGCGGCAACGGGCGGGCCGACATCTTCTGGACCGACGATGACCGGGTCCGTTTCCTGCGACAGCTTGCCGATGGCGTACGGACCGCCGACATCCGCCTGTATGCCTACGTCCTCATGGAGAATCATTTTCACCTGTTGGTACGTACCCCCCGTGCCAACCTTTCGCGTTTCATGCAGCGGCTGGGCACCAGCTACGCCCTCTACTGCCGCTACAAACACTGCAAGCCGGGCCATCAACTGGAAGGCCGTTTCAAGGCAAAACTGGTCGAGGACGAGACGTATCTGTTGGCTCTGACCCGCTACATCCACCTGAATCCCATCAAAACGATCGCCGGTCGGCGTCTGGAGAAGGCCGAGCGGGTTCGCTGCCTAGAGGCCTACTCTTGGAGCAGCTATCCAGGCTACGTCTCGCCAAAACGTGCAGTCGAGTTCGTTTGTTACGATCTTCTGAAGGACTACGGCCCTTCCGCAACGGTCGCCCGGCGAAACTACCTCGCCTACACACACGCCTGCATCATGGAAGACGATCGGCAACTTCACGAGGCGTTGAAGGCCAGCCGCTACGCCATTGGCGGGCCAGAGTTCATCGACCGGACGGAGCGGCAACTCGAACAACGCCGTAGCGGTCGGCCTCAGGACGCCGACGTGTCGCTGCCGTCTTTGACGGTACGCATCGAACGGATCGACACGTTTGTGGCGGCGGAGTTCGGCATCGATCCGGTTGACCTCAAAACCCACGGACACCGAACCGGCGTGGCCAAGCAGATTGCCATCGAGTTGGCGTGCCGTTTAACTGGATTGACCCAGCGGGCGATTGGGGCGTACTATGGCGGGATCAGTTCCGGGGCCGTCTGCATGGCTCGCCGCAAAGTCCGCGAGCAGGCCGGCGACGCCGCGAAAATCGTCGATCGCATCCAGAAGAACGTCTCGTCCCAAGACACGCTGTAGTCAAACTTAATATTGAAAGTCTGACCCCGATGTTTCCCATCGACCGGACGGAGCGGCAACTCGAACAACGCCGTAGCGGCCGGCTTCAGGACGCCGACGTAGCACTGCCGTTTCCCACGGTGAACATCGAACGCATCGACACGCTTGTGGCGGCGGAGTTCGGCATCGATCCGGTTGACCTCAAAACCCACGGACACCG
>JBBAAB010000338.1:0-2583 GCA_041658445.1 Thermoleophilia bacterium | reverse complement strand
GCGTAGGGTCTTCCAAAACCGTAACCTGGTCTTTAAACATCGTCTTAAGCCAACCGGCCACATCGGTGTTCCTGACCGCTATCAGGTCGACCAACTGAAACACCGGGCGCAATTCGTCAGGCGTTTCAGGCAACGCGGCGCCGCGGCGAATCTCCGGCGAATACCCGGCCTCTGCACTATCCGGCACAACCTGCACCAAGTCGCCGACATCGCGCACAAAAATGCCATAGCTTTTGAGCAACAGCCGTATCGCGCTGTCAACCTGGCTGCTGGTCTGGCTGTCCGGTGTTTTAAACGTGACGATGTCGCGCCGCTCCATGATTTTCGGGTCGATATTGACGCTACGGCCCAATATTTCGGAATACACGACCTGGATAAGGTTCGTTAACGGCACTTTCTCAAAATTGAGGTTGATATTATCTTTTTCCAGGCCGGCCTTGACCGGAACAGGCTTTCTGACGGGAGTTCGCCGGGTCATCAGCGTCTTTGGCACGGCCGGCATTCGTTCGACCGTAGAGGCGGTTGATAATTGGCTATCGGCTTCCAGGCCGTCAGTTCCAATGTGGCCCTTTTTAGCCACAATCAAGCGCGGTAACTGGACACTGGAAGGCTGGGGCATCATGCAAGCCGATAAAGCAAGGATTACCGCGCAAGTGAGCGGAAAATGGATAGCTAGCGTTCGTAATTTCACGGTTAATGCCTGGCGTTTACTTTTCAAATGAGTGACTGGGGAGATTTACGAAGAATGTTGAATTTAAGGCCTTTCAACCGTGCCGGCGGGGTATACTTCGCACGCTCATGTTTATGGCGTTTATAATTTTGCATACCCTACATAAAAAAACCGAACAACTGACCATCTAACATAGTCGCTATTCATATCCTTGCCTGAAGCGTAGGGCGCGCTTTACCCACACGCCGGAGAAGGCGCGCGCAGCACGCCCTATAGCAAGAGGCTGAATAGTTATCTAAACTATATATTGGATGGCTGTACATTTATTGAAATGCTTCGGCAGTCCGGTTGATATGCACCCAATACGGGGCATCGGTCCCGGCCTGCAGGCGGACCCTGTCGCGCTCGATAGCGACAACCCGCTCCCCATTAGGCAACACATCGCCAATGGCCAGGTTTTTGACTTCGTACCGGGCGCTGGAAAACAAAATCACATGGCGCTTGGCGCCGACCATGTAAACGCCTGTCAACGCCCCACTTGGCGACTCGGCGGCACCAGGCGCCGCCATCGACATCCCCGAAGCGGTATTAGCCGCCTCCGCGCCGCCGGCTTTAGCCTGCTTGCCCCAAATGCGCATTTTTTCCAGCTCCGCCATATCGGCGGACAGCTCCTGAACCCCTGGCAAAGACGGAATCTCGGGCAACACAGCAGGCTGCCGGCCCGCACGGTCAGGAAACGCAGAATCGGAGCCATCGATAGCGAATATCAACAACGCGCTAACTGCCAACGCCGCAGCCCACACGCGCCAAAGCAATGCTATCGTCATGCGCCCTCCCGCGGGCCGATAACAAATAATGCCCCTAATTCAAGCTCTACGGTTTTCGAGTCCGAATTCCTGACGGAAAGCCGCTCTATCCAAACCCAATGTTCATTTTGGGAAATGCTGTTAAGCAAGGCGTGGAACGAATCGGCCTGGAAATCAAGCACCAGGCGCGTCCGAACGATGCGCATTTCAGTAGGCAAGGCCAATGTTTCCGCTGCCTCCCCGGCTCCCGGATCAAGCGCTTCAGGCTGCGAAACGGCAAGCTCACGTACACTGATACGATGGAGGGTCAATTGCTCCGTCAGCCAGTCTTGAAAACGGGCCTGAATACGGCCCTCGCTTTCTTCGCGCCATGCACGCGCCCGAAAATCAGACAGCCGGCGCTGAACCTGGTCCCGGTATTCATTCCAATGCGTTTCTTTTGAAACCGCATGCACACGGGCAATCTGTCCCTGAAGTTGCTGCGCCATTGCCCGCACCGACACGATATGGTCATGCCACTCAAATAACGCATAAACCCATAAAATCAACGCCACTATCGCAGTCAATGCATACAGGCGTTGCCGCTCATCCAGGCCGCTAAAAAACGTCATTAAAAATCATCTCCCGGTGATTGATCATCCGTTGGCGGCACGGAAGGCTTTTGCGCAGGGCTGCTGCCTTGCAATTCGGCCACCAGTACGATGCCGTCATGGGTATTCTCCGAACTGATCTCGTGGACATTATGCAACCACCCGCCGCTCTCGAACGCTTTCACATAAGCGACACGGGAAGCGCCCGGTGCGGCAAGTAAAACCAGCTGCAAACGATTGCCCTTTAACTCAAGTTCCTGCACGGTCGTGCCGTCGGGTAACAGCCGGCTCAGGTGAGCCAGCAAAACCACGGGATTAGGGTGCTCCACCAGCTTCTCCATCGCCTCCAGCGTCGCCAGCGCATCCAGCGCCTCGGAGCGGGCATGCAGGACCGGATGCGCCAAGGTCTCCAATTGCTGTTTTTCCGCCGTCAAGGCTACCACCCGTTCATCGGCGGTAATCCAACTCTTAAGCAACCAGAAGGTTGGCAATGCCAATAACAGGGAAACAGCGGCAA
>JBBAAB010000337.1:0-2584 GCA_041658445.1 Thermoleophilia bacterium | reverse complement strand
CGCACCGTTCTCAACGGCCATGGAATTGCGCGGCTCGAATATCATACTGGACATGATCGAGCGTCCTGACCTCGTCCATCGGTTTATCGATATGTGTGCTCGCCTGCTGGCTGGCGTCGAACGGCACGTTTGGCAACTGATCAACGCACCACTCGATCGCCACATCTCGAATTTTGGCATTCTGGGCACAGGTCTACGACTAGGGGAGGACTCAATGGTAAACCTGTCGCCAACGATGATCAAGGAGTTCTGCTTGCCAGCCTTTGCCGCCGTGAACGATATTTGCGGCGGTTGCGGCCATGTCCATTTCTGTTCCTTGCCTCATTCGCGATTCGAACACATCTATCCCGTCCTGGCCGACAGTTCTGAAGTAACGGTGCTAAGCTCCCAGTTCGGGTTTGAGTACTACCAAGATCATCTGGACGAGTTGCGCGGACGCTTGGCAATCGAGTCATTCTATGGCGATGCTTACCGTTACGTCTGCACAAAATACGGCTCGTTTCGCGACTGGGCGAAGGAATTCGTTCCCAGATTCAAGAATGAGTCGGGATTGGTGCTCTATTGTCAAGTTACATCCATCGAAGAAGCGAGGGAACTGTGGGCTGTGTGGGAGGAGGCTCACAAGAAATGACCGCAAGAGACAAGTGGAGAGCGCCCGGAATCCGAGCCCGATTTAGGCATGTTGACAACGAAGGAGGAAGATGATCCCATGCTTCAACCCGATTGTCGGTGGACGCGAAGCGTTCTGGTGAGTGTGTCTTTGGTCCTGGCGCCCGTTCATTCCTTCCGAGCAGAGGCACAGCCTCACGTCGTCGGTCCCGAACTTCAGAACAAGGCGATTTCCGTACTCCGGACAGCGATGAAGGAAGGTGCGGCCTTTGAAAAAGTCCACGCCGCTGAAGCACTGATATGGACCGGACATCCGGAAGGCATTGAGGAGTATTATCGGGAGGAGGATCGCACCGCAAGTTCTGAGTTCTCCTACCGAATCGGCATCTGGCGCGTGCTCTACCGATTCAACGCCGGCAATCCGGCCGGGCAGCAAGAATACCTCGCGAGGATTCTGGCGGTTTTCTCTGATCCGAAGGCTCAGGACCAGGCAACGGCCGCAGAGACGCTCGGCAAGCTCAAGTACGCAGGCGCAGACTGTACTAAATTGGTGTTGGATTTGGCGGAACACGGCAAGGACGACCTGCGGGTCTGGGCCCGATGGATTTTGGCAAACTCCGGCAAGATTGAAGACGAGGCCCATCTTGCAAAATTTCTGTGCTCAAAGAGTCCGCCGGACCGCGCAAATGCCGCTTATGCCTTCCGGTACTGCAAAACGATCCTGCCCGCGACACTGAAGGCGATCGAGGATCTGGCCGCCACGGAGCCTGCTGACGGAGAGGTGCGGTACTACGTGCTTGGCACACTTTATACGCATCTTCCCGCAGACCAAAGGGAATCTGCCAAGCGGGAACTTCTCCGGTATGCGGTCGCTGGGAATACCGATCAACGATACCAGGCCTGCATGGCCCTAGCCAATTGGCCGACTGAAGACATGATCCAGGTGGTTGAAAAGTTATTGGGCAACAAACCGGTGGATGAACGGGTCGGGGCCGCGTACGTGCTGCTTAGGATGGGCCAGCCGCGCGATAAGGTGGATCCTAATCATTAGGCCGCAGATGGCAAGTCCCCGGTGCGGCATTGGTGGCTCATTGATGTAGCGGCGGAAGCAAGGGAGAATGAAAACCACATGGTTGAAAATCAGAATGACGTGCTACGGATCGGGCTTCTCGGCTGCGGGCCGATTGCTCAATTCGCCCATCTGCCGGCGTTGGCTAAAGCTAGGCGAATCCAATTGACGGCCCTCTGCGACGCGGCCGAAGATCTGCTGCAAACCATTGGCCGACAGACGGGCGTGGAACAGCTATACACCAGCTACGACGAAATGCTGACCAAGGCCCCAATCGATGCCGTGCTGATCGCCGCCGCCGATGCCTTCCACGTACCTTTGGCCACCCAGGCGCTTCAGGCGGGTAAACACGTGCTGGTGGAGAAGCCACTGGGAATCACAACCGCCGAATGCGAGTCGCTCGTTGAATTGGTCCAACGCACCGGCCTGAAGCTTCAGGTGGGCTCGATGAAGCGGCACGATCCCGGCATTGCTTCGGCGTGGCGATTCATTGAAGAGGAGTTGGGCCAGGTGCTTTCGGTCAGCGGTTGGTATTGCGATACCCTCTTCCGGCCAGCCTTGCAGGAAGCGTTATTGCCTCCGATTGTCCACAGCAAGAGGAAAATCGCTCCGCGCGTCGATCCGAAAGCCGATATGCGCCATTACTCACTGATCACGCACGGTGCCCATTTGCTGGACAACTTGCTCTATTTGGGAGGTCCTGTCTCGGCGGTCGCGGTCCAATATGCTGAGAAGTTCGGCCAGCACACATGGCACGGTCTGTTGGAGTTTGTCGCCGGCGGCCTGGGACATTTTGAACTGACCGTGAAGGTCAACGCCGACTGGTCCGAGGGCTACCGGGTTTACGGCGAACACGGAAGCGTGGAAGTGGAGACCTACTTGCCGTTCTATCATCGGCCCAGCCGT
>JBBAAB010000336.1:0-2589 GCA_041658445.1 Thermoleophilia bacterium | reverse complement strand
GTCCGGCCCCCGGAGAGCATTTTCCAGACTGAGGGCGAAGATCATCGGCAGCAAGGAAGTGGATATAGCAGCTGGAGAAGATGTGGAGCTGTTGCTTGTCGAGGTTCCGCTTGCGGTAAACAACCGGCTATCCTGATATCTGAAAAGAGACCAGCCCGCGTCCCGACTCCCTGCGGTTCCGGCCATTTCCAGGAATGCCGGTCAGTGCTTTTTGAGCCACTCCCCTGTCGCTTCCATCTGCTGTGACGGTGTCGACGCGCCGGCCGTTATGGCGACGGTCCGGGCGCCCTTGAACCACTCCGGTTTCAGCTCGGCGATATCCTCGATGTGATACGTCCGCTCCTGTACCTCGCGGCAGAGCTGCGCCAGCCTTGTCGTGTTGGCGCTGTTGCGGCCGCCGATGACGATAACCGCGTCGGCCTTACGGGCCAACTCGAGCGCCTCCTCCTGGCATTTCTGGGTGGCGTTGCACATGGTGTTGTGGATGAGCAACTCGCGGCAGGCGGGCGCAAGCAGCGAAGCCAGCGCCGAGAGGTTGGCACTGGCCTGGGTGGTCTGCACGACGACTCCCACTTTTTTCCCCTTCACCAGGCGCATGTCGAGTTCTTCTATCTTCTCGACCACGATGGCCTTTTCGCCCGCGTGGGCGGCAAGCGCCACAACTTCGGGGTGCTCGTGCTCACCGAGGATAATGGGGAGGTAGTCTTCATCCTTCAGCGCCGCCGCCTTTTCCTGGGCGACCTTCACGTAAGGACATGTGGCGTCGACGATTTTAAGGCCGCGTGACGCAGCTTCCAGTATTACCCGGGGCGTTACACCGTGAGTCCTGAGAATGATGATTCCGCGCTCCACGCCCGCCAAGTCGTCGACCGGTGATACGCCCGCCTCGGCAAGCTCGCGCACGACGCCCGGATTGTGGATGATGGGACCGAGAGTATGGATGGGCTCATCCGAACCCTCGGCGGCCTCGTTGGCTATTTTCAGGGCTCGCTGGACGCCATAACAATAGCCGCCGCGTTTTGAGATGAGAATTTTCAAAGGATTCCTTCGCTTCGCTCAGGATGATTTCGCATCGATTATCTCCGCCACCCTGTCGACGACATCGTCGATGCCCAGGTTGGTCGTATCGACATGCACCGCGTCATCGGCTGCCTTCAGCGGAGATACCTTGCGGGTGGAATCGTATTCGTCGCGGGCCGAGATCTCCTGTTCCATCTTCTCTTGTGGCACCTCTATCCCCTTCGCCTCCAGCTCCAGCCTGCGCCTGCGCGCGCGTTCGGAATTGGAGGCCGTAAGATAAATTTTAACGCCGGCGCTCGGACACACCACGGTACCTATATCCCTGCCGTCAACAACCACGTCTCCTACCACCGTCAAAGCGCGCTGCATCTCAACCATGGCCTCCCGCACGGGCGCTTGCGCCGAGATCTCCGATACATTGGCCGTGACCCTGGGACTGCGTATCTCTTCGGTCACCTCGCGGCAGCCGGCAAAGACACGCGGTGAGCCATCCGGTCCCGGCTGGAAGCTCATTTCGGTGTTTTGCGCCAACTGCCCCAGTTCGTCAGCCGCGCCTGGTGATATGTCCTGTTCAAGCGCCAGCAGCGTAACCGTTCGATACATGGCGCCGGTGTCGAGATATGTCCATCCCCGGCGCGCCGCGATCATTCGCGCGATTGTGCTTTTGCCGGCTCCCGCCGGCCCGTCTATGGCCACGATCATCTTCTTTTTCCCCTGCAATCAATTGGTATAGTATCCCTGAGTTTCATCAATTAAAGGCCCCTCCAAGGGATTTCATAACCTCGAGAAAATTCGGGAAGGAAACCTCGACGCAATCGAAGTCTGCCACTTCCACCCCTTCGCGCGAAGCCGCCCCGGCAACCGCGCCCAGCATGGCCATGCGGTGATCGCCGTGGCTTTCAAAGCTCCCACCCGTCACACCACCGCCGCGAACTGAGAAACCGTCCTCATGAGCCTTGATATCGACACCTGCCGCTGTCATATTGGCAACCAGTCCGGCGATGCGGTCCGTCTCTTTTACCTTGAGCTCGGCTGCCCCACGCACGACTGTTTCACCCTGTGCGTATGCGCCGAGCAAAGCCACGAGCGGCAGCTCGTCGATAGCACGCCCGGATATCCGGGCGCCGACCACGATACTTTTCAACGCGGCAGACCGCACAACCATGTCCGCGACAGCTTCTCCTCCGCGGAGCCGCTCATTTTTCATTTTGATGTCTGCTCCCATTTGTATCATTATATCCAGCAGCCCTGTCCGGGTAGGATTTACGCCCACCCCAGTCAAGGTTACTTCAGAGCCGGAAATGACCGTGGCGGCAACCAGGAAAAATGCGGCCGATGAGAAATCGCCCGGCACATCGACTTCACCCATATCCAGATCAGCAGCCGGAAAAATCCTTGTGCTTCCACCCTCTTTCTCCAACCGCGCGCCCGCGTGAGCCAGCATTATCTCGGTGTGGTCGCGACATACCGCGGGCTCGATTACCTCTACGGGCGTGTCCGCGTAAAGACCCGCCAGCAACACCGCGGATTTAACCTGCGCGCTCGCCACAGGCATCTCATACCGGTATC
>JBBAAB010000335.1:0-2599 GCA_041658445.1 Thermoleophilia bacterium | reverse complement strand
GTGGGTTTTGACCTGTGTGAAGTGGCGCCCCAGTACGATCCCGCGGGTATCACCGCCTTCACGGCAGCCGGGATCATCGTCGAGTTCTTGGGGGCGATTTTCTCTCGACGCAACCGTTAGCTGAGGCGGATGACGATGCCCTGTAACCACACCCAGTGGATCAGAATCGTCCTGAGATCAGTCCAGCGCAAACAGCCGAATCAGGGAGATCTATGAATGAATCTAATCCAGCCTTAGAGCTTATTCGGAGTGTGATCCCCGGCGGGGTGGATGGAAATGCCAAGTCCTTCGCCGGAATGCCTGTAATCAAGAATGCTTATGGGAGCCGCCTGGTGGGGATTGATGGGCGGGAATACATTGATTACTGCATCGGGTATGGTCCCCTGATATTTGGCCACAACGATCCCGAGATGATCGCCGCCCTTAAAGATTCCCTTGAAAACGGAGGGTTCATCTACGGGCTCCCCCACCTGGGAATGTGGGAAGCGGCATCCCTGGTTTGCCGCTGTGTGCCTTGCGCCGAGATGGTTCGATTTACGAACTCGGGGACCGAGGCCACCCTGTCTTGTATCCGTCTGGCACGCGCCATCACAGGCCGGGATAAGATCGTCAAATTTTATGGTGCCTACCACGGGACGCACGAATCTGTCCTGATCGGCATCAAAGCGAGCCAGAAAGAGCCAGCTTACCCTTATGTAGGCGCCGATTCAGCGGGTTTACCGCAGGGAGTGATCCAGGATACCCTGGTTTTGCCATTCAACGAATTGGAATATTCAATCCCTTTCATTGAAAAACATGCCGGGGAAATTGCGGCGGTCCTGGTTGAGCCCGTCCTGGGCAGCTACGGGATCGTTGCCGAGAAGGCCTTCCTGGAAGCGCTGCGCCAAACGACAGCTCAGCACGGGATCATCCTGGTGTTTGACGAAGTCGTAACGGGTTTTCGGCTCGCACCAGGGGGGATTCAAGAGCTTTTTGGGGTCATTCCAGATCTGGTAGCCCTTGGCAAAGCGATGGGAGGCGGCATCCCGATCGGCGCATTTGCCGGGCGCCGCCAGTTGATGGAGCATGTCGCGCCGACCGAGGACGCGGTGTATAACAGCCACAAGGTGGCTTACCACAGCGGAACGTATAATGCCAACCCCCTGGCGATGACCGCCGTGAAAACCGCCATCGGAAAGCTTATGCGCGATGATCCTTATGGCCGCATCAATGGGTACGGAGAGGCCATTCGCCAGGCCATTCAATCCTGTATGGAGGCCCACGGCATCGAAGGAACGACGACGGGTATGGGTTCGCTGGTCCAGTGTCACTTTGGAATCCATGGGGAAATTCGCCGGGTAGAAGAACTGGTGGGGAGAGATTTGACGCGGCAAGAGCGGTTCCAATCGCTTTTAATGGATCGGGGCGTGTTTTTCATTCCAGGACCACGGGCATATGTCTCGGCCGTCCTCCAGGAGTCCGATGTGGACCGGACCCTTGAAGCGATCGAAGATGTTTTTCGGATCCTCTGAAGTTTGATAAAGAAAGTTCACCCGCCCCGGTTCCGGGTGAGAAGCGGCATGGTCATTGGCAGAACGGCGGCAAATCGGACCGGTTATCCGATCGCAGGCGGCCGTTCGGGTCTTCTCTTGTAATGAGGTTCCTTAACGAGACAAGAAGATGGAAAACACCACGTTGATCGTGCGCGATTTCAAGCAAAAATACCGGATGATCGACAGAGCCGAAGGGATCTACGTGTATGATACCGATGGCAAGAGGTACATCGATGGGACATCCGGCTCGGCAGCGGTTTCGAGTATTGGGCATGGTGTTCCGGAAGTCGTAAATGCCATTCATACCCAGCTCCAAAAGTATGCCTATTCTCCAGGTCATTATTTTGCGAACGAGCCTGCGCGGGAGCTGGCGGACCTGTTGGCTTCGATCACCCCCCAGGGGCTGAACCAGGTCTGGCTGGTCTGCGATGGAACGGAGGCCACAGAAGCGGCGGTCAAATTTGCGCGCCAGTACCACCAGGAGGCTGGCCGTCCCACCAAATCGCTGGTCATCTCACGCTGGCAGTCCTATCACGGGGCAACGATCGCCGCCTTGGGATACGGCGGTCACACCTACCGGCGCCGGAAGTTTTACCCGATGTACGAGAATACACCTCATGTTCCCGCCGCCTACTGCTATCGCTGTTATTTTGGCCAGAAGTACCCTCAATGCGGAATCCGCTGTGCCCAGGCATTGGATCAAGAGATCCAACAGCAAGGACCCCAGAATGTAGCGGCATTTATCGCCGAACCTCTGGTGGGGGCCGCCCTCGGAGCCGTGGCGCCGGTTAAGGAATACTTTCCCATGATCCGGGAAATTTGTGACCGGCATGAGGTACTTCTTATTGCGGATGAAGTCATGACGGGGTTTGGACGCACCGGTGAGATGTTTGCCATGCAGCACTGGAACGTGAAACCGGATATCATGACCTGTGCCAAAGCCATCAGTGGAGGGTACGTGCCCCTCGGGGCAGCCGTTTTGGATGAAAAGATCATCGCGCTGATGAAGAGGAAGGATTCTAACGTGATCTCGGGGCATACCTACGGCTCGCATCACGTTATGGCCG
>JBBAAB010000334.1:0-2602 GCA_041658445.1 Thermoleophilia bacterium | reverse complement strand
GCTCGCCAGAGCCAGATAGAGCGCCACATAGGCGCCCGAGACAGAGGCGCAGCGCGTACCGCCGTCCGCCTGGATGACATCGCAATCGACCCAGATGGTACGATCAGCCAGACCCCGCAGATCCACAACGCTGCGCAGGCTGCGGCCTACAAGCCGCTGTATCTCAAGCGTGCGGCCGCCCTGCTTTCCCTTTACCGCCTCACGGAAAGTACGGTCGGGAGTGGAGGAGGGGAGCATGCTATACTCTGCCGTCACCCAGCCGCTGCCCTGGCCGCGCATCCAGGCTGGAACCCCGTCCTGGATCTTGGCGCAACAGATAACCTTGGTCTTGCCTGCCTCGATTAGTACCGAGCCGTCGGCCCATTCTATGAAGTGGGGCGTGAACTTCATTGGCCGGATTTCTCCAGGCCCGCGCCCGTCCGGGCGTTCAATTGCCATTAAATACCCTTCTCTTGTCCCAGGCCGATGATGGCCGGATTTTTTTTCAGTAAAACAAAAAGGGGCGCTCCCAGAACCGCCATGACACCAAGCTCACCAAGACCTACCCAGAGCGCCGAAGGCAGGTACGGAAGCTCTCCGGCGACATTCAAAACCAGCGCCACTCCGAAAGCGTTAACGATTACCGGAGCCGCCATTCCTTCCCAGCGGGGGCCGATGAATCTCATGATTATCGCGGCCACGAGTGTCATTCCCGCACCGAAAGTCAGGTCGATCGCTCCAAAGGGGCTGCCTATGTTGGCGATGATGCACCCGATCCAGAGTCCGGGGACCGCCGCCATCTCAAAAGCCGCCAGGGGCATCAGCATCTCGGAGATCCTGAACTGTACCTGGCCATAGCTTATGGCGTTCAGCCCCGGCGACAGGGTGAGAACCGCATACATCGCCGCGATCATGGCGCCCCTGGCGATCTGCAGAACTGTCATGTTGCGCATGTACCCCGCGACCACGAACAACACTCCCGACGCGTATAACAGACCACATACCAGCATAACTATCAACATACCATGATCGTTTTCCGGGAGGGCGAAACCCACAATGCCCTCCCGTCCTATCAACCCCAGGCTGCCGATCACAGCCAGCGCTATTCCGGAAATTACAAGTACGTTTTTTTTCATGATACTCCGGATTTCTCCAGTTCCAGGATCTCCAATTGGCGAACATCCTCGAAAGGCATCTGCAGGAATCGGGCTCCTACGCTGACGAATGAATCCACATCACCGGTGCAGAGGAACGAATACTTTCCTTCCCGATCCGGATCGTTTTCGATGTCCTTGCGCTCAAGAATATCGCCCACTTCGCGGGCGATCTCCCTGGCCGAGTTTACCAGCGTCACGCCCTTGCCCAAAATCCGCTGTAACATCGGAGTGACCAACGGATAATGCGTGCAGCCCATTATGACCGTATCAACGCCTTCGTCCTTCAGTGGCGCCGTACAGGATTTCACCGTTTTGACCAGCTCAGGCGAAGAAACATCGCCTTCCTGGATCATTGAGGCCAGCATCGGGCACGCCTGTGAAAAAATATCAATGCCGGCATCGAGATTCAGCACGGCGCGCTCGTAACTGCCGCTGGCAACGGTGGCCTCTGTCGCCAAAACACCTATCCGACGGTTGCGGGTAATCTGTACGGCCGCCTGAGCCTCGGGGTGGACGGCTCCGATTATCGAGGCCTCGAGGCGCTCCTGCAGCCAGGGAAGAGCTGCGGCCGTGGCTGAATTACATGCCACGACCAGGAGTTTTACGTCGCGCGCCAGCAGATATGTGGCGATTTGCCCCGCAAAGCCCCTAAGTTCGTCGATGGACCTGGGACCGTACGGGAAGCGTCCGGTATCTCCCAGATATATGAAATCCTCATTGGGGTGGGCAACCAGGCATTCATGCAATACCGTAAGGCCGCCGACCCCCGAGTCGAACATTCCTATCGGCCGTGAATCCAACTTACCGCTTTCTCTTGCGATCCCTTGACCTGGAATCCCTTGATCTTGGCTCCCTGGGCTTCTGGTCGCGCGACCGCGGTTCCCGCGAACGGGGCTCTCTCGGCTTCGGCTCCTGGGCTTTGGACTCCTTCGCCTGCTCGCCTCGCGCCCCGGGCGGTTTGATCTCATCGAGGTCGGCTTCCACCTGCCTGCCTTCTCCCAGATCGACCAGCACCTTCTCCTTGGGGATCAGATAATCCACGACCCTTCCATCGCCACGCTCTGTGCTCACCATCGTACCCTTGGGAGGAGCATTGCATTTGAAAACCTTGTAGGCGTCCTGTTCATACTTCAGACAACACATCAGACGGCCGCAGATACCCGATATCTTCATCGGATTAAGCGGCAGGTTCTGTTCCTTGGCCATCTTGATGGAAACCGGCTGCTGGTCTCCGGCAAACATGGTGCAACACATACGGCGCCCGCAGGGGCCGTAACCACCTATCATGCGAGCTTCATCGCGCACACCGACCTGGCGGAACTCGATCCTGGTCCTGAACTTTTTGGCCAGGTCTTCCACCAGCTTGCGGAAATCCACACGCTCCTCTGCAAAGAAAGAAACGATGATCTTGCTGCTGTCGAATACTACTTTAGTATTGATAAGCCTCATGTCGAGGCCGTATTCCT
>JBBAAB010000333.1:0-2612 GCA_041658445.1 Thermoleophilia bacterium | reverse complement strand
GCGCACCGAGCCTTCGCCCAGCCCGATGATGCGCTCGCGCACCGAGTCAGACTGCGAAAGACCATCGTCGTCCGGCGGGTCAGACCGGGAGAATTCTGGCATATAACTCCCTGATTTCCTGGGCTGAAGGTTTTCGAGGATTGGTGACCAGGCAGGGATCTGCAAGGGCTCTTTGGGCCAGCTGGTTCAGTGTATCCGCGGACAGCGGCCGGCACTGAATGGTATCGCCCAGCTTCAGCCGCCGTCGCAGCCGAGCTAGACTGTCCGCCAGCACTTCCACGACTACGCTGTCGGATTCGTCGAGCAGCGCGCGACCAGCGAGCACTTCGGCTGCCTTGCGATAGCGCTGCGGGGCATGGTGAAAGTTGAAGACGGCGGCATGTTCCAAAAGCAGCGCATTGCACAAACCATGCGGCAGATCCAGCAAGCCCCCCAGCGAATGCGCCATAGCGTGTACGATGCCCAAACTGGCATTGGAAAAGGCGAGCCCCGCCAGCAGGCTGCCCATCATCACGCCGGCCCGAACACTAGTGTCGGCCGGCTTGACCATCGCCTCCGGCAACCAGCGCACCAGATATTCCATGGCGGCAAGGGAGTGTATATCGGTGACGGGGCTGGAAGCATTGGAAACCCAGGCTTCCATGGCGTGGGTCAGGGCGTCGAGACCGGTTTCCGCGGTCAGTTCCGGGTCCATCGTGCAGGTAAGGTCAGGATCGATCAGGCTGATGTCCGGCACCACCCCCTTGCTGATAATGGCGATTTTGACCGATCGCTTGGTGTCCAGAATGATGGCAAACTGGGAGACATCGGCCGAAGTACCTGCCGTGGTCGGAATGCAGAGGAGCGGGGGCATGGGAAGGGGAATGTTGTCCACGCCCTCGAAATCGAGCACATCGCCGTCATTGGAGACCAGCGCGCCGATGCCCTTGGCGCAGTCCATCGGGCTGCCGCCTCCCAAAGCCAGCAGCATGTCGCAACCTTCGCTCTGGAAAAGCCGGGCGCCGGCTTCCACTTCATGATCGCGCGGATTGGGACTGACGGCGGTATAGCGCATGTAGTTCAGCCCGGCTTCCCGCAACTGCTCTTCGATCCGGTCTACCCAGCCGACCTGGACCAGGCCTTCGTCACTGACCAGCAAAATTTTCTGGGCTCCGAAAGCCCGAATGTACTGAGTGGCCTTGAGACTGGCACCGCTGCCAAAGATGAACTCCGGAGCGACGAATTTTCTCAGCTGGCTGAGCGAATTTTCCATATTCCAAATATAGGTCAAGCGAATGACAATACAAGGCTTGGTGCCAAACCATGATAACCCAATCGGATGCTCAAAGGCCAAGCGGCAAGCCCTACAGTTCTCGCGGACGATAGTCATGGCTACAACGCGTTTTCGCAAACCCTAGTAGGCTAGGTCCGAGAGTACTCATCCTGGCGCTCATGAGCGTATCGGTTTTGGTCCAAGCATTGGCCCCGAGAGCGAGCTCGGAACCCGCAACTTCAGGACCGGAGGAAATCAGGGGTAGAGGAGCAAGCCGTCGCTTTCCCTGAAGCGCGCCTTATACGAAATGAGCCTCGCGCCTCCTTGTCAGCCTCACCCTCTTCGGCCGAAACACCCAAGGCATCCGCCAGAAGCCCCTTGATCGTGGCTTTGAGGTTCTGGCCCTTTTCCTTGGCCAGGGCAGGGACTCGTTCTCTGATGGGACTGTCCCTAGTGTGAAGCCAAAACGCGCGTCGGATGGATGGTTCGAGATGGCGCCAAGGGACAGACCAGAATCGGATACTGCCATGCGGAACTTTCCGCTTTTAACCTTTGCCTACCGGAGCCCTGTACTATCGGAACGGCTGGCGTACCGTGGATAATTTTTACAGCATTTTTCACGGACAAGGTGAAGTGCTGCCCCTCCCACGCCTGCGACTGAGGGCTTGCCCGTTCCGCCTGAAAGCGCGGGGTCTGCCCCCAAAATCAAGCCGAGGTTGGAGGGGGCGCGGGGGTGGGAAGGGCGCGTGCGCGGTTCACAGGCCGCTATATGGCTCCGCGGCGCGACCTTCTCCCCCCGCTCTCTTTCTGGGACAGAGAGATGGACTGCGCGAGGGGACCGCCGGAATGCCCGCCTGCCTTTTTCCATCGCGAGCCTGGCTTGCATCCTGGCTTGAAAAGTCCATCGGCTCCGGGAGCTTCCGCCGGGGCGGGGAAATTGGTTACACTTGGCTTTCTGCGTTTTGCCTTCAGCCTTTGAAAAGGCCTTTTCATCCAGGACAATGCCTTTACCGCGAAAGAGGAGAACCATGACGGTCATCGACTTGAGCCAAACCATATCGACCGAAATGCCCGTCTATCCGGGAACCGAGGGGCCGCGCATCGAGGCCGCGAATACGATTGAGAGGGAGGGTTTCGCGGAAAAGCTCCTGTCTTTTTATTCGCATACGGGCACCCACATCGACGCACCCGCGCATATGCTTCCCGGCCGCCCCTGCCTCGACAATTTCGACGCCGGCAAGTTTTTCGGCCGCGCCTGCCTCATCGACCTCTCGGGACATCCGGGGGGCACGATCGCCGAGGCGGCGATCGAGGCTCATGAGGCGCGGATCGCCGCTTGCGACTTCGTACTGCTGCGCAC
>JBBAAB010000332.1:0-2624 GCA_041658445.1 Thermoleophilia bacterium | reverse complement strand
TCCGTTTATTCGGGCGGGAGCGGATTCGGGGAGGCCACCCGGCAATGGACCACCGGTCTGGTGTTCACCGACCAGTTCACCAGGGAGTGGTCCGGAAACCTCTCCGGCGCTTATCAAGTCAGCCGGTCGGTGTTCGAGACGGATGCGGTTGATCTTGCCACAATGTCCGGCACCGCGGGTTTGCGGTATCAGCTTTTGGAGTGGGCCAGCGTGGATCTCACCGGAACGCTCAACCGGCAGAGGTCCAACGGCCAGTTCGGGGATACGTTGAACAACTATTCCGCTCTTCTCGGTATATCGATCGAGAAGCTTTACAAGATCTATTAGAGGGGAATCATGCCACTACGCCCCAATATGGAACCAGGCGAATTCTTGGATATCCTCCGGAGGAGGAAATGGCTGATCCTGTTTTCCGTCCTCCTCATCCATATCGGGTCTGTTGTCTATTGCGTTCTGGCACCGGACCTGTATCAATCCACGATGAAGCTCCTCGTCATCCCGCCGGCCGTATCGGAGGGGATGGTCCGCTCCACCGTCAGCATCGAATCCGGGGACCGCCTCAAGATGCTTCAGCAGGATATCCTCAGTCGTTCCCGCCTCCTGGGAGTGATCAACGAACTGGATCTTTTCAAGGAAGAGAGCAGGAAGATGTCCTCCAACGCCATGGTGGACAAGGTCCGGAAGCGGATCGATATGGAGATCGAAGGGAAAAATTCGTTTATCCTTTTCTTCCAGCACGAGAATCCAGAGGTCGCCATGCGGGTCACTTCCCGCCTTGGATCCTTCTTCGTGGAAGAGAATATCAGGAGCCGCGAAGCGACCGCCCAGGAAACCTCGAAGTTTCTCGCGGATGAGGTGCAGGAAACACGGAAAAGACTCGAGGCGCAGGAGGAAAAACTCAAGCGGTACAAGCTCCAGTTCGGCGGAGAGTTGCCGCAGCAGGAGCAGGCGAACCTGAACCGGCTCCAAAGACTGCAAGACCAGATCAAGAACAACTCGGACGCCATCGCACGACTCGCGGATCGGAAGGTTTTCCTGGAAGCCCAGATCAGCAACATCGAGAGAAATACCCGGGGCCAGGATCCCTGGGAAACCGTTGGTTCAGGGGATCAGTCGTCACCCAATTATCTCCTTTCCGAACTCGCCATGCGGAAAAAAAAGCTGGAAGAGTTGTCCAAGAAATACACCCCGCTTTACCCGTCCGTGGTGGATGCGCGTTGGGAGGTGGAACAACTGGAGGGAAAGATTGCAGCAATGCGCCAGGCGGCCAGGAAGGCCAGGGAGGAATCCGCCCGTGGCGCAGCCAATCCTTCGACCTCGAAATCCACGCCTGATCTTGAACCGACGAACGGGGATACCGGGGAAATGCGACGCCTTCGCGGACAGGTCGCCGCGATCGACCTGGAAGTTGTCGCCCTGAAAAGGGAAAGTGCGAACGCAGTCCAAACCATGGATCAGATCCAGCGCAAGGTGGAGCGATTGCCGCAACGGGAGCAGGAGATCATCGCCCTGTCGCGCGACTACGATAACATCAAGAGATCTTATGAGGAATTGCTGAAAAAGAAGCTCGAATCCCAGGTCTCCCAGAAACTCGAGGAAAAACAGAAGGGGGAACAGTTCCAGGTTCTTGAACCGGCGAACCTCCCCACCCGGCCGTTCAAACCGAACCGGCCGATGGTGCTTGGGTTCGCGTTGCTGGCCTCCCTGGTGATCGGTGTCGGCGGGTCCTTCGGTCTTGAGATGCTGGATCCGACGTTGCGGGGATCGAAGGAATTCAAGAGTTTCTTCGACATGCCGATCCTTGCGTGCCTCCCCGTCATCCGGGACGATCGCCTGAACCGTCGGCTCGCGGTTCGACGGGCGGCGATCGTCGGGGGGCTGGTTTCGATGCTGGGCGCCTACCTGGCCTTCCTGGTGGTCAACGGCGGGAAGGTCAAATCGATCCTTCTGTCCATCGGACAATCCATAGGAGTTGGTCAATGAAGATCTTTTCCCTCCCCGGCAAGCAGGATACGGAGTTCCCATCGGGGCGACTCGGCATTTTGAACCTGCGGAGCATCGACCCCTTTTATTACGAACTGTTAAAGGGACTCCGGGCCAAGGTCGAATACAAGATGGATACTCTGAACCTCCGGGTCCTCGCCGTGAGCAGCGCTGTCGCCGGAGAAGGAAAAACGTTAACGGCCACCCATCTGGCCGCCAACATGGCGTCGACCGGCCGGAAGAAGGTTCTCCTGATAGATCTGGATCTGCGGAATTCCAGCGTCGCCAGGAATTTGGGAATGGCCGCGGATTCGGGGATGAGCGAATTTCTGTCGGGGTCCGTTCCCAAGGAGAAGATCCTCCGGAATTCCGTGGTGCCGGGATTATCGGTCATCGTCGCCGGCAAAACGATCTCGTCCCCCGCGGACATGCTCGCCGGGGAAAAATTTCGTTCTCTCCTTCGGGAATTGCGGGAGCAATTCGACCTGGTGATTCTGGACACTCCGCCGATTCTGCCGGTCCCCGATGCCGTAACGATCTCCGAACAAGTGGATGCGTTCATTTTACTTTTCCGGTTCCGTCACACGCCTCACCAACTGTTTCGTCAGGCGATCGATGAACTTGGGGAGCGGAAGATCGTG
>JBBAAB010000331.1:0-2629 GCA_041658445.1 Thermoleophilia bacterium | reverse complement strand
CGAGCACACCCAGCGCCTCGAGGACATTGCTCTTTCCGACACCGTTCGCCCCGATCAGGCAGTTCACACGTCCCAGCTCCAGAGTCTGGTCGCTGATCGACTTGAAGCCTTGTATGTGTAGGGTCTTGATCATTGGATCTCCCTTAGGGGTTATCGGCTGGATCAGCCGTATGTGGGCATTCATAGTAGCCTGATCCTCCCGGTGAGCAACTCCTGCATCATCGCCTGCTTGAGGTCGCGGGTCTTGTCGCGGCGGGCTTCGAGGGCCGCCAGTTCGGCGTCCATGTCGGAGAGGATAGCGGCGATGGCGGTTTGTTCGTCCCGTTCATTCGGCACCGTGACTTCGTAGGCGCAGATTTGTTTCTTGCTGATCTCGAGGAACGTACTACCTCCGCAGAGCGATATCAGACCGGCCTTCTGCGTAGTCATCAAATAGTAGAGGAACTCGACGTCGCTCTCGGGGAAGGGTACGAGGTTCTTGAACCCTTGGTTGGTAGTCATCGCAACGAGGTTGATTGCGCATTCGCCAATCGTCGCCCTGGACGTCATGATTAGCGACCTTGGAGGGATAACTTCCGCAGAACTGGCTTTAAGCCCTGCCGCCGAGATCGTGCGTGCTGTATCGATTAGGTACTTGCGACCTAATAGTTCTGTTATGTCCGTCGGCGTGCACCAGGGCACATCGCCATTCCAGAAGTGCGCTTGCGTCGTACTCGGGGTTCCGCCGCTTCTTATGTCGCCAAGTTCTCCAAACCGCTTCACCTCCCACTCCCCATGGAATCCTGGGAGGCGGGTTTGGCCAGTCAGGAGCTGCTGCATGGCAGCCTGTTTGAGGTCGCGCTTCTTGGCGATGAGTCGATCCAGCCCACCAAGCAGTGCATCAATAGCACACAATGCCGTGGCGATGGCGTGTTGTTCGTTCGCGGTTGGAGGCAGAGCGATACGGAAATCTTTGAGGTTTTGGAGGTTCAACCCTGGTTTGCTTTGTCCTGACTGACTTCCTGATATCTGTGGGTTGCCGGGCGAGTTTGGCGACAGATACCGACAAATGTATGCGCCTCGGGTTGGCTCTTTGAGGCGGACTAGCCCAACGTGCTGGCTAACGTAGGCTTCATCGAACGTCTTTTCCACAAGAGCAACATTGCCAACACTGTTCCCTGTTATAGTGATCAAAAGATCATTCGACTCTACTTTTGTTCGATTGCCCTCCACCCCAATTGGCGGAGTAACAAATTGAACGTCGTCAAAGCTTAGTCGTCCTTCTCGCACGTTTTGGCTTCGAATGAACAACGCCCCGCTTTCCGAATAGAACTGCGCCCAACCTCGCGAGCCACTGGTGACAAAATCAGAGAGTTCACCGAGCGGCTCGACGTCCCAGTCTTCAGGGATAAGCCCCACCTCTGTCCGTTTGTATCCAGGCCTCACTTCCATACCGCCCCCATCTTCTTGAGGTGCTCCTTAACCCGTGCGGCGAGCATCTCCACTTCTTCAGTGAGCTTGGGCAGCGGGGTAGCATAGCGCTCGGCCAACTCGCGGATGCGCCCGGTGAGGGTCTGCGATACTCGGTCAAGCTCGCCCTGCACGGCGGCAGAAAGCCGCGCCATCCACTTGTCGTCCACCACCAGCGTCTTGATCTCCGCCGCGCTGAGCTTGGGGTACTTGGCGTCGAGCTTTTTATCCAAGTCCTCCTGAGCGGTTTTGCGCTTGGCCTTAGCCTCCACCTGTTCTTCGAGCAGGTCGGCGTAAGCCTCGAGCACGGCGCGCTCGTCGTCGTAGAGTGGATCTTTGCTGATCTCCTTGAGCCGAGCCTTTACAGCCCTCGCTGCAATTTTCTGCTTGTCGCCCTCACCCTCGATCACCTCGGAAAGCAGTCCATCCTCGCCTGAGTTCTCCTCGCGCATTTCGTCGAGCTGTTGCTCGAGCGTGGCGAGTTGGTTGTCAAGCGCTTCGATGACATCGCGTTCGGCAACGAAATAGTGAGCGACGAGTATCGGCGCTGGAACGAGGTCGGACTTGAAGCGCTGCTTGCCCTTCAGGTAGTCGTGCGGCTCTGGCCAGATGAGCTTGTTGTCCTTGTTCTTGACTTGGACGATCTCGCGCGGCTGCGCTCCCTTCACCCATCCGTCGGCGGCGATGAGGTAGCAATCGTCCTGCATGGTCTGAGACCAATAGTCCATGAGGTGTTGGTAGATGTCGTAGGCATCCAGCAGCGGGGCCCGGTGGAACGCGGCGAGAAGATCCTCGGCGATGGTCTCGATCAATGCCTTGGGGTGGCCGTCCTTGCCAAAGTCGGTGAGTAGTGGTGCGGAGGCTTCACGCCATACGGTATAGCTCTTAGTCGCCTTTTTCTGGAATGCGGTGAACTCGGCGTGGCCCAGAATAGCGGGCTTCACGTCGGTAAGCGGCAGCTTCGGGCGCGCGTAGCCGGGACGGCCCGCTGAATCGAATAAGGCCCCGCGCATGCTTGGGAGCACTTTCCAATAAGCGCCGAGCGCGTCAAGATCGCGTTCCGGGATTCCGCCACGAAGGTGGGCATCGATGTCCTGAAGATCCTCGGGCTCGGTACTGTCGATGTAGCGCGGCAGGTTGAGGTTGAAGTCGTTTTTCTTATCGGCGATCTCGGTCACGC
>JBBAAB010000330.1:0-2642 GCA_041658445.1 Thermoleophilia bacterium | reverse complement strand
CGCTGAGAGAGATGCGGACTTGCTTGGAGAAAGCTGCTGATCGTGATGCCGCCGTCCGTGCGGGAGGCTCGCTGGTTGTGGCCGGAGCACTTGCAAGGATAATTACTGTGGCATCTGCCGGTAAAGAGCAGGCACTAACTGTTGCCCTGAGCGGGAGCGGCGACATGACCAGCCGGATGGAAGACCTGCTCTCTGACAACGTGACCTCACGGCATCCCGGACGAATCCTGTTTTTTACGATTACCGCGATATTTACGCTGCTCATTTTTGCGTCCAGCGCGCTTGCCGTCGTTGGATCCGATCAGCGCGACGCCCTCATCTGTTTTACCCAGCACCAGCAAGCCGAAGAAAATGGCCCAGCCTGCGCGCTGGACCATTCAGAATAATCTCTTTTCTCTCCTCGATCATCCATGGCTGAAAGTGATCAACCCCGCCATCGCACTTTAGAGTGTTTTTTGCTCACTCCCTCATTCCCATCGGAAGGTTGAGCAGCCACAGATTGATGCCGGCGAAGGCGATCATCAGTACCAGCATGGGCGCAAGACCCGCAACGGCCCTGAGTCCTTCACCAAAGGTCTGCCTTGCGACTCGCCAGCCTACATAAACAGCGCCAAGGTAGCCGACCGCGATCAGCGACATCTGAATCACGCGCAGCGACTCCGGATGCAGGAGCGGCTCAACGATGAGGTTTGCTGTTCCAAAAAGGTTCCAGCCCCAGCCCATCGGATCTGAAAGCACCGGCACAACCGCGGTCCCTTCCTCAAAGAAATGGACCAGGTTATGCGCCAGATGCGATGAAAGCGCTATAGGCAAAAATGCGAAGGAAAAACCGATGAATACAGCTTTCAATGACGCTCCGTTGCCACCGAGCCTGCGTGTTATCAGAGACCACAACGAGAAGATGAGCATCGGCGCGATCACCGCCAGGGCGAGGTAACTGAGAGTGAGGACCGTATTCTCCCCCAACCCCGTCGCTTCAATCATGGCATTGGAGGCGTCGTTCCACGGCTCTACCATCGAAAGTGTCTGGAAAACGGTTACTCCCAGAAGAATAACCACGATGGCCGCCACATCGAAGCCAAGTTTTTTTGTCTTCCAGAGGTCCGAGAGGAATGGCCGCACATTAAGGGAGATATTGTCATTGGGACAGGTTTTTATGCACTCGGTACACATGACGCAATAAGTGTTGGTCTCCATCGTCTGCGGCAGTTCGAACATGGGACAGCCATAGCCCTTCTCGCTGCCGCGGTAACAGGATTTCTGTTTGCAGCTGCGGCAAACCTCGTCGCTGCTGTTGCGCAGTTCAAGGGGGGCCGTCATGGAGTATGCGCCGATAATGCCGCCGATAGGGCACACATAACGGCAGAAAGTCCGACGCTGGAAGATGAGCGAAACCAGAATAGCCGGCACGATAAACAGAATCAGTGTCACAAGTGCCGTGTATAAAGGACTGCTGGCAAGCCCCAGGAACAGGTACATCCACGTAAGTACGATGAAGAAGGCCGTCGGCACCCAGAAGTTGCGCAGACGCCGGGGCCACTTCCGGTTGAGGCTGAAGACCCTCTTCCCCACGCCCCAGAGTTTCATGCGCTGCAGCCATTCGGCTATGGAAACCAGCGGGCAAAGCATGCACCAGGTGCGTGAAAGAAACAGGAATGTGAAGATGATAACAGCCCACCAGATCAGCCAGGTGACAACCGTGGCAAAATTCTTGTCGCCGAGGCTGGTTCCCCAAATACCGGCAATGATAACAAGCAGGAAAATCAGGGCGCTCGGCAGCTGCAGCGCGAACTGGAAACCGCGCATCTTAAGCAGGCGGCGCAGCCAGTTGATACGTAGCAGGTCATAACGATATCGCCCGTCCTGGCCGTCTGCTACATTTGGTCCCGCATTCGCGGCGCCACGGCGCCGGGCGCTACGGGCAAGCAGCCACACGAGAACCGGTGTGGCCAGAATAATAAAGATCAGGTATGGCACCATCAGAGAGAAGTCCCCCGCGCCACCGGCATGTCCATGTTCCATTATCAGGCCCCTTTCATATCGCCGGACGGCTTAATAACCGGATTTGGCCGTGACTTTGCCGTCTGCCATCTCCAGGCGGACCCAGCCCTTGCTGCCCTGGTAATACCAGTACTCCATGTTCATCGAGTCGCCACTCATCGTGCCCCCGTCCATCGAATGGCCGCCGCTCATGCTTTTGGCTTCCGTTCGTGACGGCTCGCCGGCCATGGACTTAACCTGGTCAGCGGACATGCCAACATTTATCTGGGCATATTTTTCAGACGAGAGATTTGATGAATCCGTGGATGCCTGCGTCCCACACCCGCTTATTATGGTGAGCACCATAAAAGCGGTAATTGCCGCAAATATTGCCAGTGTCTTTTTCATATTTTCTCCAATGTTATCGACGCCGGGCTGTCACCGACCCGGATTACTATAAGACTACGTAAGATAGTACTACAAGCTATAGTAGTTCGCAAGATAAAGAAACGGGCCCTCGGGCCCGTTTCTGTCGATGCGCGTTTCTTTATAACTATAATCTGTCGGTCAATCAACTTCGCTTTCCAGCATCCAGCATTCCAGAACCCCGGGGCAGACATCTTCTTCATCGTGGGTTTCAACCGCGCCCTCGGGGTGATCGC
>JBBAAB010000329.1:0-2655 GCA_041658445.1 Thermoleophilia bacterium | reverse complement strand
CCCCGAACTGAAGTTCGTTCATGCCGACCATTTTTGCGACCGGAGGAAAGACGAAGAGCCCAACGACACCGACCAGCAGCAGCATGCCGATCGAGTAGGCCATATCAACACCACGGGCCTTGACCACCGGCGCTGTGGCGACCGCCGCTGATACGCCGCAGACCCCCAGGCCCGCCGACAGCACGCCGATGAGCGGTCGGGGGGCTTGCGCAAGCTTACCGAGCCACAGGACAAATATGGCCGTGCCCATGACAAAGCTCGCGACCATGACGATGCTCAGCCCTCCGAGATATTTCAACTCCGTAATGCTGTACATGGCGCCCAGGGTGATGACCCCCATCTTCATGGCCAGGCGGGAGGTCTTGACCCCCGCCTCCATCCAGCCGGGTATTCCGATGGTATTGACCCAGACAATGCCGAGAAGGATCCCCAAGAGGATGTAATTGAGCCCGAAGATGCTTGTCATATCAAATCCGAGCGTGGGTTCGGCCTGTTTGCCCCATATCTTGAAGATGGGCTCCATGTAATACCGCGTGAAAAATGAAAGGATGATGATGGTCCCGACGCCGGCCATGGGTGCCCGCACGAGCTTGTCAAACTTCGACGCCATGGCAGGGACGGCCAGGTTCCAGATACCAATCACCGTGACGATGATCCCTGCCCACAATCCGACGGAAATCTGTGTGCCAATTGTCTTGCCCGTTTTAAGAAACTCCGCAATAGCCACTAACCCACTAGGCGTTAACGACTCATTCTGGCCCCTAAGAATCAGCGCGTAGGCAAGAAGAATCAGCCCTATGATGAGAGCCGCGGGCGACCTCTTTTCCACGTTCATGTGTTCCTCCTCAATTCGGCGTTTATTGAAGGACCGGTACGTTGCTGTTACTTCACGACCAGGACCTCGCAAGGGGCGTGCCTGACGATTTTCGAGGACACGCTGCCAAGCAGGAATTTTTTTGCCCCGTGACGGCCGTGGGAACCGACCACGACCATGTCGATCTTCTTTTCGGTGCAGGCGTCGAGGATCGTTTCAACGGCATTCCCGAACCGTACCTCTATGTCCACGTTAACACCCTCCTGCGACAGCCGCGCTTTGACTGCCTCCAGCTTCTTTTGTGATTCCGCGGTCATGACCTCATACATCTTTTTACAGTCATCATCGCTCAATTCCATCATACAGAGGTCGGGCACGACAGAAAGTATGCTGAGGGATGCTTTGGACCCCGTAGCGATCTCTGCCGCCCTCTTCAATGCCTTGTCTGCCTGTTCAGACCCGTCATGTGCGATCAAGATATTCATCCTTCCCCCTTTCGCTTAAAAAGAATAATGGTCATTCAACTCACTCAGGTTCCGACCAAGGCACTTTATATCTTCTGCTTGTAAATAGACAGCTTAAGCAGAGACCGCCTGGACGATGAGGCGCAAGATCATGCACGCCATGACCAGGAGAGAGGGAGAGCTGATGCTCCTGGGCCTGGTGGAGATGGACGAGTCCTACATGGGCGGTGCCCGCAAGGGCAAGCGGGGACGGGGCCGCCCAAGGGAAAACTCCGGTAGCCGTCTTGGCCCAGCGAAACGAAAGCGGCGGACTTTCCCTCGCCCACATGCAGGTCGTGGATAGCGTGAGGGGCCTCTGTCTGGGTGAAGCCGCCGCCGGCAGCGTAGTTAAGGGAAGTGTCATCATGACTGAAGGCTGGGGCCTACCGTAGACTTGCCGCTCTCGGATATGACCATGAGCCCATGGTTCAAGGAGACTTGGAAAGCACTGCCGAGCTGCTTCCCTGGGTGCACGTTATCATCTCCAACTTCAAGCGCGGGGTTTTGAACGTCTTTCATGGTGTCAGCCCCAAGCATCTTCAGTCCTATCTTGACGAGTTCTGTTACCGGCTCAACCGGCGCCACCAGCGCACCGATCTCTTTCGTCGCATCTTAAACCGCTGCGTCCGTTTCACTGGGCCGGTTACCTATGCGCAACTGATTGCTTCCTGAGTGAATTGAATGGTCGTTTTTATTTTTTTCCGGCCGGGCTTTGAGGAGAAGAAGTGCACAAAGAAGAATTGGGAATGGCCATGGCCAAAAACATCCAGTGCGGAGTGAAATCCAAGAACGATGTCATTTAATAAATAAGCCGGAAGGAGAAAGACGGAACGCGGCTTCTCCATCCAGGGACCGACGTGTGATACGTATATCCCCTTGCTCAGCCGTTCAACATAGTTACTTTTTACAGCCGCCTGAAGACGGGCATACCCAGTGGTTTCTTTTACCCCAGCTTCCTGGCGGAACTGTTCCCAGGTAAAGAACGGGTTCTTCTCAGCTAACTCTTTTGTTGTCATCTGATTTCTCAAACTAGTAGGTAAACTACTCGTACATGACATTAAATGCAAGAGGCTATTACGAATTTAAGAACTGTCTCTCACGGCTGGCCATCAATACGCTCGAACAGGCTGAAATCGTCGTCAGGCTTTACGCCGCGGGCAGGCGCGCGTATACGGCAAAACTTTTTCCGTTTCAATCAGGCAAGAAAAGGATGTGCCTCCTGTTTTTGCAAAGTGCCGCGGCCACGATCGAGTTCGGCGAGCTCAGGTCGCAATTCGCCGCGACCGTTTCTCATGAATTGAGGACTCCGCTTGCTGGAATCCGCGCCATGGTAGAGAC
>JBBAAB010000328.1:0-2655 GCA_041658445.1 Thermoleophilia bacterium | reverse complement strand
GACTTCTTTGGCCAGCACACCGAGCATGTCCGACTCCGTGAGCGGCGCTCTTTTCGCTATGCTGGCATAGTTCATAGCTGAGAGGGCAAGACGCAATACAGAAACCCTGAGGGGTTCCCCTTTCTTCAGGGCTTCCTTGACGTCTTGCCTCAGCTTATCTTCTAGAGTCACGATATTCTCAAAGTCAGCAAAACCAGTCGGTTAGGCACGAGCTGTCTTGCGGCGCTTTGCTGCGGCCTTTTTCTTTCGTCTAACGCTGGGCTTCTCAAAGTATTCGCGGCGTCGGAACTCAGCAAGAACACCGTCCTGCTGGACCTTTTTGTTGAACCGCTTCAACATGCTCTCGAAGCTTTCGTTATCTCCGGCTATTACATCAGACAGGTGACATCACTCCCTTCTCAAATGCGGGATCGAGTTGTGGGTCGGCTTACTTGGGGGCTGTTCCCCAAAACAAGATTGTAGATGTTATGGGCGAATGGTGTCAAGGAACAAAGGTTGCCAAAATCCACCACCTGATGAACGTCCTGCTGGTTTTTAGGGGCATACCATCTGATTTGTGCTGTGGTCGGTCTGTTGTGAGGGTTCTCTTGGCCTTGGAAGTGGTTGATTCATGCTTCCACTGCCTTTTCATGGGCTATACTGCTGCTAAGAGGCGTCACCTCTCCAGGCATCTCGGATGCTTTGCCGCTCCCTTGCGGGGTGGTCTACCCTACCTGTAGGCGAGTCTCATGGTGGCGCCTGGGCCGTATCATAGCTCGTGTGCTCTGTCCACAGTTCCCTCATTCGCCGGCGCACCTCCAGAAGAAGCCCATAGGCCCCCTGGTTTGCACCAACCCGGATGATCAGTTGCCGGGCATGTGTCACCACCCGACCAGCCAGGTTGATGAAGCCGAAGCGGACCGCCTTCATACGCTTGGGCGCCCAGCCCTCCGGCAGCACCAACCGCTGCATCAGCGAATTGAGATTGTAGGCCAGCACCGTTATCCCCCACCAGGCGGCGTTGGCCCCGAACTCCGCAGATGGGAAATGACCGCCCGCCAGGTCATTCTTCATCACTGCATGTGCCTCTTCACACTTGCCACAGCGCCCCCTGTACCAGTGGATAAGCTCATCACCCGGAAGGCTACGGTTGGTCACCACGCCGAAGAGCTTGTAGCTCCCCTGGCCCATATCCAGAGTAGGAAAGGGCAGTTGGTCTGCAGAAGGCGGCTCCAGGCCAGGCAGTTGGCTTTGTCTCAATGGCTCACGGATGGCCAGGAAACGATATTCCGGCCCGTCCTTTTGACAGGCTACCCAATTTGGTACGAAGCATACCTCGGCCCACTCCTGGTCTGTTTTCATTCTCCTGCCGTCGACTACCCGGACCAGAGGCTGCCACTGGTTTTCCTCAACCTCCCTCACCGCTCGCTTGAACGCGGGTGTCACATCTACTCCGATGGCGAACTCGATGACCCCGAACCGTTCATTCTTCCCCTCGGCGCAGTAGCGCAGCAGCCCTTGCTGATAGGAAGCGGTATCACCCCGGTAATACACCTTCTCCACTCCCTCCGGCAGTACCTCCAGCGTCTCCTCAAGTGCCCGCAGGTTATCGAAGCTGGCTGGTACATTCCCATCCCGAAACTCCGAATGGGCCACCATGTCCTGCTCCCACCAGCGGGTCGTCAACGGCTGAAAGGACTTGTCTCCCAGATAGCTGTACAGGGCCTCCGCCTTGTGTGTTTGCGCCACTGTGGCATCCTGGTCCAGGGTGGCCTCCCCCTGTGGCGCCTTGAGCTGAGCAAAGCGAAGCAGGTCCTGATTCACCCGGGCAAGACTACGCAGGTGCTCGTTAGAGGCCGGAATGAAGGCGCGGCCCGCTACTCGCCTGGCCTCCTGGGCCGGGTCGTGAAACGCCGAGAGGTACCGGAAGACAGCGGAGGGCGAAGGGACTGCACGTTTGCGTTCCTTTCTCCACCGCCACTCCTGCTCACGGCGCTGCCGGCGCGGCAAGTTGTGTAGCTCCACCCGGCGCAACACACGGGTGAAGCCCTCGTCTCCTTCAAGTACCCTCATGTCGTCCACGCAATCTCCACCTGCCAGGTTAAGCAGCACCAGCGACATGACTACCTGGACATCCGTCCATCCCTGGGTGTGCTGCGCACAGACTGTCACGTGGCGCTGTATGGAGTCGGACAACCCGCATACGGTTGCCATTTCTATATAGGCTGGCAACCCCACCAGGCTCGTCATTCCCGAGGCCGTGGGCTCGGCCTCGTAGCGAAACGGAAGGATTCCTTGTGCTATCATTTGTTCACCTCGTTGGTGATGGGTTGTATTTGATCATCTCCCATTGTAGCTTCCCTTCACAGGAAGCACCAACGAGGTTTTTTGTTGGTGGATCAAGGGTTCTCTTCCAAGAATCGCTTTTCGTACTCGCCGTGTCCACCTGCACGAACCATCCATAAGGCCATGATCTTTGCCTCCTCAAACCTGGAAGGGAATTCGCCAATCACATCTTTTGCATCAGAGTCAGCGGCTTCGAGTGTCAGACCGCCGCCAGGCAAGCGCCTTCCTCATCAGTACCTCAGCAATCCTTTCCTGCTTCTTTTCATCCCTTGTTCTCTCTTTTGCCAGGGCGCTGAACCGTTGCGCTAGTTCATGTTTGTACCTGTGGAG
>JBBAAB010000327.1:0-2659 GCA_041658445.1 Thermoleophilia bacterium | reverse complement strand
CCGTCAAATGGACAACGTCGTGCTCACCAGGACTTTCTCCAAGATCTATGGCCTGTGCGGTTTGCGGGTCGGTTATGGTCTCTGTCCGCGGCCGGTACGCGAAGCCATCGACAAGGTGAGGCAGCCTTTCAACGTGAACATGCTGGCCCAGGCCGCCGCGCTGAAGGCGCTCAGTCTCGAAAACAGACTGGCCGAGCGACGTGCCCAAACGCGCGATGGCCGCCGCCAGCTTTACGAGGGTTTCGAGCGGCTGGGAATGGAATATATAAAAACACAGAGTAATTTCATGCTCGTGGATGTCAGCGGCCTGTCCGTCGCCGCCGACGATGTGCCGGAGAATCTTATGCGCCGCGGTGTCATCGTGCGTCCCGGCCGGCCGCTGGCCTGTCCAGGTTATATCCGCGTCAGCGTCGGAACTCCGGAGGAAAATGAATTATTCCTGCAAATGCTGGGTGATTTACAACAGTAGCTGCAGTTGGGGTGCTGCCGCCGATAACCAGGGATCTTGAATTTTTTCACAAAGTGTTTTGGGGATTTTGCTTCCGTGATAATTTCACCAGGAAAGGCTGACGCCATTCCGCTGCGGCAATAGTTGTTATATATGAGATGCGTTGTTCATTGATGCATATCGCTGTCATGTAAATCCATCGTTTCCGGCTCAACACTATTTTGTGAATTCTCGTGCGGCGGATCCTCGTGCAGCGGATCGGAAGAAGGGGAATCCTGGTGCGGAGGCTCATAAGACCCGCCGCCTGAACCTGAATCATGGTTTTCTCCAGATCCAGCCGAATCCCCACTGTGGGTTTCGATGTCACCATTCGAACCGCCAGGCATACCCGGTGAGTCGTCGCTCCCCTGATTTCCGGAAGGCGATTCCATCTCCGGACCTACATCGTCCCGACCAGATTCATCCGCCGCTTCCCTGATGGAGTCGCGTAACTCATCCGGAATCCTGCCATTGAGGTCAGCGACTACTTTGCTCAGGCGCTCGCGCGTGGACTGGATCATCTGCTCGACCTGGACTGTATCCTCACCTTCGTCGCCAGCTTCGTTTACCAGCACGGTCGCTCTGCCCATGTGGGCGTCAAATTTCATCAGCAGATCAGGTATGTATTCAGGTTTGCCCACGGCCGCCATCCGCTCTGTCTCATCCAGGCGTTCGTTAGCGTGTGCGATCTCTACCCGGGCCTTTTCGAGCTTCTGGAACGTAAGCGCCGTGCGGGCGCCTTCAAGACGCTGCTCCATCGGGTAGAGGAAACTGTCGGGATCGGCACTTGTGGCTGCCAGCGCCGTTCCTGCTGAGAGTAGAAATATCAGGCCGGCGCCCAGCGCAACCGGGCGCAGTAAAATCTGGCGTCTGAAAAGCCGGGATCGTATCGAACTCTCCGTGGTCGATGCCGGCCGGCGCGCCCTGGCCATGACTTTTTCACGGACGGCTGCACTGGCGGCGTCGGGCATACCTGTTTTCAGGGCCGCGCGGCTCATAAGCGCCACATCGAGCAATGGCCTCAGCTCGGCTTCCATTTGTGGATATCTGGAGCAGCAGGAATCGATCGTATCGCGTTCCGCCAGGACCGATTCAAGGCAATCATCGAGTATGTTTTCCAATTGCCGGGTCATTGATTCGCTTTAACTTTTTTCACTGATCCTTGTATCGCTCTTCTTCCATGAATTTTCTCAACGAGATCAGAGCCCGATGCTGTAAGGCCTTGACCGCGCTCTCACCCTTGGACACAACCTCGCCGACCTGTCTGTTGCTCAAGTTCGCCAGCAGTTTCAACAGGACAACCTGCTGCTGATCTTCAGATAGTCTGCCTATGGCTGCCAGGAGCTTCCTTTCGTCCGCGGCCGTTTCCGCCTGTCCTTCCACGTTTTCCCTGGACGGCAATTCCAGAATCTCGTCCGTGAGAGCGATCTCTCTCGACTTGCGACCTCGCCGGCGAAAAAAGTCGAGTACATCATTCCTGGCGATTCGAAACAGCCATGCCGAAAAACCTGCGCCTTGCCAGGTAAAACCCTTGATCTTCTCAAGCACATCCAGAAAAACCCCGGCGGTTATGTCCTCGGCGTCCGCCGGTGTGCCGACCTGGTGAAGAACATAAGCGTACACTTTGCCGTGGTAGCGGTCGTAAATCTCGGCCAACGCTTCCGCGTCGCCCTTGCGGGCCCGCTTGACAAGCCGTGCCAGCTCGCGCTGCTCGGTCAACTTGATGCACCTATTATTATTAGCGAAATATGGGGCATTTTGGATACGGGTCGGGAGCCTATTGGTTCCGTTAAAAAAATCTCTCAAATATCTATATCGTGCGTAACTTTTCAGAGCTTAGAACGCTAGACCTTTAACGGCAAGGTTAATTGTTGGAAGAGAGGTTGGTGTTTATGTTGAATGTGAAAATGTTGGTTATCGCGGTAGTTCTCCTGCTTGGTCTGACCGGAGTAGCGGTGGCAGCCGGCCAGGTACCGGGCTCCGTAAGCGACGACATCGCTGATCTGAATGGCTCCGGGGGGCCGGATTCCACGGGACCGGATGCTGATTCAGGCGCGGCTGAAAATCAATATGGGCCGGACACCGAGGCGGATGATGATGCATCAGGTGACCAGTATGGCGAGGACGACGAAGATGAAGCGGATGACATGGATGACGACGCCGACGAGGCTG
>JBBAAB010000326.1:0-2665 GCA_041658445.1 Thermoleophilia bacterium | reverse complement strand
GGATTCCTGGGCGGCAAGACCGACACGATAATACAGAGATTCGTGGACGTCTTTATGTGCTTTCCGTGGCTGGTCATAGCGTTGACCATAATGTCTGTTCTGGGGCAAGGTATGGTGCAGGTGATTCTTGTCCTCGGAATCCTCGGCGGCATTGGAGGATCGAGGATGCCGAGAAGCGCCGTAATCGGCATAAAAGAAAACACCTATTTCGGTGCGGCGGTGGCCATCGGCGCTCCAAAAGGGACGATATTCATCCGGCATGTACTGCCCAACATTATGCCTGTCCTGATTATCACGTTTACGACATCTATAGGCGGCATGATTCTGTCAGAAGCCAGTCTGAGCTTTCTCGGATACGGCATTCCCCCCGACGTTCCCAGTTGGGGAGGGATGCTCAGCGGTTCAGGACGCGAGCACATGCTGCGGGCGCCCTGGATGGCTTTGTGGCCTGGTGTTGCCCTTGCTCTCGTCGTATACGGCATGAATATGCTGGGAGATGGAGTCAGGGACATACTGGACCCGAGACTGCGAGGCGGTCTGGGCCGCTACTCAGGGGTAAAGGCCAAAATGCCGAAGAAGGAAAGCAAGGCTTAGCTGACAGGGGTCTGCAATCCAGTTTGGTCAGGCCGTGACCTGAGGCAATCGGCGAGGGAGACGCAACTGAACATCGCTGAAAAGATACTTGAAGTCAAAAATCTGAGGACTTATTTCTATGTGAAGGACGGCGAGTTAAAAGCCGTTGATGACGTGTCATATGATCTTTACAAGGGAGAGTGCCTCGGTATTATAGGCGAGAGTGCCTGTGGCAAGAGCGTTAGCGCCCTTTCCATTATGCGCCTGATTCCCTACCCTCCGGGTGTTATTGTCGGGGGCGAGATCATGTTCAAGGGGCAGGACCTTCTCAAAATCAGCGAGGAGGAGATTCGCAAGCTCAGGGGCAACCGCATAGGCATGATCTTTCAGGAGCCGATGACGTCCCTGAATCCGGTGCTTACCATAAGCCGGCAGTTGACCGAGACGCTGGAGTTGCACCGCGGGATGGGTAAGAAAGCCGCCGCTGAAGAAGCCGTCAAATTACTGACGTCGGTTGGCATACCAGATGCGGAAAAGCGGGCAGGTAACTATCCGCACCAATTCAGCGGAGGGATGCAGCAGAGGATAATGATTGCCATGGCGCTGGCCTGCCGTCCCGAAGTGCTGATTGCTGACGAACCCACGACTTCAGTTGATGTCACTGTCCAGGCACAGCTTCTGGAGCTGCTTGGCCGTATGAGGACGGAATTCGGCACGGCGATAATTCTCATAACCCACAATCTGGGTCTGGTTGCCCGCTACGTCACCCGGGTGAATGTGATGTATGCCGGTAGACTTGTGGAAACGGGACCGATAGACGCCATATATAACGAGCCAATGAATCCGTACACCATGGGTCTCATAGCATCGGTGCCGCGGCTGGACCTGCCGCGAAAGCGTCCGCTATATGTCATTGAAGGTCTGCCTCCCAACCTCGCCCGTCTCAGCCAGGGTTGTGCCTTCCAGCCCCGCTGTAGATACGCCGTAGACAGATGCAAGTCCGAGAAGCCAGCCCTGGAGGAAGTGGGAGAAAATCACTTCGCCGCCTGTTTCAGGAGTAGAGAGTTGCGAAAACTGGTAGAGGCTAACCAATGACCGACAGCAACATTTTGGTCGAAGTGAAGAATCTGAAAATGTATTTCCCGATAACCGCCGGCGTCACGGGGAAGAAGGTGGCTGACGTCAAGGCGGTTGATGGAGTGAGTTTTGATATCGCGAAGGGTGAGACTCTCGGTCTGGTGGGTGAAAGCGGTTGTGGAAAAACGACCACCGGCCGCTGTATTCTCCGTCTCTACCAGAGTACCGGAGGCAGTGTCTTCTTCGATGGCAAAGACCTCTCAAAAATGAAATCTGGCGAACTCAGGCATATGCGACGGAATATGCAGTTGATATTCCAGGACCCTTACGCCTCGCTTGATCCTCGTATGACTGCCGGTGACATCGTCGGGGAGCCAATGCTGGTCCACAAACTGTTCAGGGGCAAAGAATACAAAGAACGGGTTGCTGTGTTACTAAAGACAGTGGGGCTGGAACCCAGGATGGCTGTGCGTTATCCGCACGAGTTTAGCGGCGGGCAGAGGCAGCGCATCGGCATAGCTCGATCTCTGGCCACGAGTCCCAATTTCATCGTATGTGATGAACCTGTTTCTGCTCTGGACGTTTCCATCCAGACGCAGATCATCATGTTGCTCATGAAGCTCCGGGAAGAGCTTGGTTTGACCTATCTGTTCATTGCTCACGATCTTTCGGTGGTCCGTTACATAAGCGACCGTGTGGCAGTGATGTATTTGGGTAAGATATGCGAGATTACCGGCAGTGATGAACTTTACGACCACCCGCTTCACCCTTATACACAGGCGTTGCTGTCGGCCGTCCCGATACCTAATCCCATAATTGATCGCCAGCGAAAGAGAATCTTGCTTAGTGGCGACGTGCCCAGCCCGGTCAACCCGCCCCGCGGCTGTCGTTTTAATCCCAGATGTCATGTGGCGATGGACATCTGCAGGGAGCAGGAGCCGGAATTGAAAGATGTCGGTCATGAGCACCGTGTGGCGTGCCATTGCGTCCAGGTTTCAGGTGGTTAACGGAGAGA
>JBBAAB010000325.1:0-2668 GCA_041658445.1 Thermoleophilia bacterium | reverse complement strand
AGGCGGGTGCCAGGGCGAAGGTCATGATAAACCGGGTGCGCCGGCACGCCACCGCCTGCAACCATACGGCAACCCATCTTTTGCACAACGCATTGCGTAGCCATCTCGGCGAGCAGGTACGCCAGGGAGGCTCGGCCGTAAATCCCGACAAGCTGCGATTCGATTTTAGTCATACAAAGGCGATGACCGCCGGGGAACTTGCGAAAATCGAAGATATCGTCAATCGCAAGATAATCGAGAACCATCCCGTCAAAGCTTTTACGACCACCATGGATTATGCGAAGGACATGGGCGTCATCGCCCTCTTTGACGAAAAATACGGTGAATTTGTACGCGTTATCGAAGTCGGTGATTTCAGCCGCGAGCTTTGCGGTGGTACTCACGTGACCAGTACGGCCCAGATCGGCGTTTTCAAAATACTTTCGGAATCCAGCGTCGGAGCGAACCTGCGTCGCATCGAGGCGATAACATCCAAGCCGGCGATAGATTACATGCGCGACCGTGACAGGATGGTGGATTTATTGGCCCAGGAGTTAAAAACAGAGCCGGAGCGTTTGCCGGATGCCGTTGCGGGACTGGATGCGGAACTAAAGACGCTCAGGATAATGGCCCGGGAGTCCGAGTCCGGCAGATTGGGAGATTTAAGCCGAAAGCTTGCAGGACAGGCGGAAGATATAAACGGCATAAATGTGCTCGTCACGGAGGTCGAGGTAGAGAAGCCTGATGATCTCATGGAACTTTCAGATCACATCAAGGGGGCATTGGGCTCGTCTGCCATCCTGCTGGCGGCAGCGGCGGACGGCCGTGTCAGCCTGGTGGCCAACTTCTCCGACCAGGTTGTCGAGCGGGGCGCTCGCGCAGGTGATCTGATAAAGGAAATCGCACCCATCATCGGCGGCAAGGGTGGCGGTCGTCCCAATATGGCGAGAGGCGGCGGCAGCGATGCCGGCAAAACAGGCAAAGCGCTGGAAAAAGCCCGCCGGTGGCTGGCGGAAAAACTCACCTGACGAAATCCCCCTAGGCAGCTGGTCTTAACGATGAAGATTATTGCGCTTGATTACGGTCATGCCCATACGGGAGTAGCCATCTGTGACCCGACAGGCACGATCGTCCGCCCGCTCGATGACATCGATGACGCGTCCGGGACGACAGGCCTGAAAAAAATAGTCGATCTTGCCCGTCACGAAAGCGCCAAAGCTGTCCTGGTTGGAATGCCCGTTTTGCTGAGCGGCGAATATGGCTCCCAGGCTGAACAGACAAGGGATTTCATCAGACTTCTTGAAGAAGCGCTTGAACTTCCGGTTATCTCATGGGACGAGCGTTTCACCAGCAAAATGGCTGTGAGCAAAGGTCATAATACGACGAGTTCCAGGCATAGCCTGGCGGCATGCGTCCTGCTGGAAGACTATCTTGGCTCCGAGGCATATCGCCGTCTGAATGGCGGCGATTCCGATTAGACTGGGCGAATAATGTATTATTTAATTTAGCTCACCCGCACGAACATGAAATCAACGCGCCCACAATCCGTCTCATCAATATTTCGCAACGTCTCCGTTGCGGTTCTTGCCTCTGCCTGCCTGCTCGTGGTTTCGTTTTTAGCTTCCTGCGGAGGCGCAAAGAGGGAGGGTCAGGTGACCATTCGCATATCGCCGGGTACCAGCACCTCTGAAATCGCCCGCATGCTGGCCGAGGAAGACGTGATCGACAGCGAGAAAGATTTTACAAACAAGGCGAATGAAACCGGCGTCGGCGAAAAGTTAAAGGCCGGTATCTACCGCTTCGAGCGGGGTGAGTCCATCGAAAGCATTTTTGAAAAGCTGGAAAACGGGATTCAGGCGCCAGAAGGTGTACTCACCGTCCCCGAGGGCTATTCAATAACCGATGTAGCCAGGTTGCTTTCCTCCAGAACCGAGATAACGGAGAAGGAATACAGACAGGCTGTGAAGATAAACGCCAGACGCCTGCCGCTGTCAGGCGCGTCGCAGGCGGAGGATCTGGAAGGCTTCCTGTTTCCAAGCACGTATGATCTAAATGAAGATATAACGGCAAACACGCTTGTCGACCGTCAGCTCGAGACTTTCCAGAAAAAAACATCCGGGCTCGATTGGGGCAAGGCTACTGGTCTTGGTTTGAGTGAGTACCAGTTACTTATCGTGGCGTCCTTGGTGGAGCGTGAGGCCAGGGTCCCCGAGGAGAGGCCACAGGTGGCGGCAGTTATCTATAACCGCCTCACTGCAGGGATGAAGCTGGAGGTCGACGCCACGGTGCAGTACGCCATCGGTTACTGGAAGCGCGAATTGACCCAGCAGGATCTTGAAAACGATTCACCTTACAATACCCGCCTCTACAAGGGACTGCCGCCGGGTCCGATCTGTAATCCGGGCATCGAGTCGATCATGGCCGCCATGGATCCCGCGCCTGTTGATTACATCTACTATGTCGCTACCGGCGACGAGGAGGGCCACCATTTTTTCACCAGCTCATACGACGAATTCTTAAGGGCGAAGGATGGCGTTTAACGGTTCGCGGTTCGAGGACCGGTGAGGGACTACCAGGGTTTGACTTTTAAATCAACACCGAGGTGATAGCGGCAGATCTCGCGGATGCAACTCCAGACCTCACTGGCCGTCTCCATTGTCAGGGTAGTTGATGCAGATTCTGACAGCGG
>JBBAAB010000324.1:0-2671 GCA_041658445.1 Thermoleophilia bacterium | reverse complement strand
GTTGTGATCGGCGACAATTAGAACTTCCGGCCGGCGACAATTAGAATTCCCTACTGGCGACAACCTCGACGACCATCAAAGATCGCGCCTACGGGCGCGCCCGAGATGGTTACAGACGCACAGGTCAGGAGGTTGAAGAGGTTGTCCAAGACAGAGAAGACGCAAGAAGTGGCGGCCGCTAAGGCCGGCATGGATGTGAAGACCGCCAGGAAGTACCTGGCTGACCGGCGGCTCCCCAGCGAGCAGAAGCCGGAGCGGCATTGGAGGACTCGGCCAGACCCGTTTGAGCGGGTCTGGGAAGAGATCCGGCAGCAGATCGACACAAGCCCGGGGCTGGAAGCCAAGACGTTGTTCGAGGCACTGCAGCGCCAGTATCCCGGCGAGTTCGCGGACGGGCAGATCCGGACGCTGCAGCGGCGCATCAAGCGGTGGCGTGCCATGGAAGGCCCGGGGCGGGAAGTGTTCTTCGCGCAGAAGCACGTACCCGGCCGGCTGGGCCAGTCCGACTTCACCTACATGAACGAGCTCGGCATCACGATTGGCCGCCAGAGTTTCCCGCACATGCTCTATCACTTCGTGTTGACGTACTCGAACTGGGAAGACGTCACGGTGTGCCATTCCGAGAGCTTTGAGAGCTTGAGCGAAGGGTTGCAGAGCGCCCTGTGGGAATTGGGCGGCGTGCCGTTGGAGCACCGCACCGACCGGCTGTCCACGGCCGTGAACAACATGAGCAACGAGAAGGAGTTCACGGCGCGTTACGACGCTCTACTGCGGCATTACCGGCTGGAGGGCCAAAAGATCCAGGCGGGCAAGGCGAACGAAAACGGTGATGTCGAGCAACGCCACCATCGTTTGAAGCGGGCCGTTGAGCAGACGCTTCTGCTGCGAGGCAGCCGGGACTTTACGTCCGTGGAGGAGTACAAGGAGTTTCTGCGCCTGCTTCTGATGCGGCTGAACGCCGGCCGCCGTGAGCGGCTCGCCGCCGAGATGCAGTACCTGCGAGCACTACCGGAGAGGCGGATGGGCAGTGCCAAGCGAGTGAAGGTCAAGGTCGACTCCGGCAGCATCATCTATGTGGACCGCAACGCCTATTCGGTAAACAGCCGCCTGATCGGCGAGCAGGTGGAAGCGCGTTTGAACGCCGAGACCGTCGAGGTCTGGTATGGCGGCGGCAAGGTGGAGGAGATGCCGCGGTTGCGTGGCCGGGGCAAGCATCGCGTCGATTACCGGCACATCATTGATTGGCTGGTGCGCAAACCTGGCGCCTTTGAGAACTACCGCTATCGCGAGGAGTTGTTTCCCACAAGCCGGTTCCGCATGGCATGGGATGCGCTGCGGGAAGCGGCACAGCCGCGGGCCAACAGGCTCTACCTGGAGATCCTGCAGATGGCGGCTCAGGAGGGAGAGGCTCGGGTCGATGAGGCTTTGCGTCATCTGCTGGAAGCCGGAGAGATAGGTGAAGGGAAGCTCAACGCGGCCGCAGTTCGCACTGTGCTGAGCGAGGAAGCCGGCGTGGCGCCGGCCACTCACATTGCGGTCGACGAGGTGGTTCTGGCCAGCTTCGACGAGTTGCTCGGCGGCGATGCCGTGATGGGGGTGATGCAGTGAGCAAACCCCTGGACATCAAGAAAGAGCTGGCCGAGTATTTGCGGGAACTCCACCTGCCCACGATCGGCCGGTGCTTCGAGGACAAGGCGCGCCAGGCCGAACGGGAAACGCTGGGTTACGAGCAGTACTTGCTGGAACTGGTCGAGCGGGAATGCCAGGAGCGGCGCGAGAAGCGGATCGTGCGGCTGTTGCAGGCATCCAAATTACCTCTGGAGAAAACGCTGGACAGCTTCGACATGAAGCGGTTGCCCCAGAAAGCGGCCCGCCAGGTGAAGGCTCTGCTGGACGGCACGTTTCTGGACCGGCGCGAAAACGTCCTCGCTTTCGGCAATCCCGGCAGCGGCAAGACGCATCTGCTCTCGGCGCTCGGGCAGGAACTGATCCGGCAGGGCCGCCGCGTGTCGTTCACGACCTGCGCGCGGCTGGTGCAGGATCTACTGCGCGCCAAGCAAGCCTTGCAACTCAGCCGGGCCATCAAGAAACTTGCCTACTACGAGGCGCTGGTGATCGACGACATCGGTTACGTACAGCAGAGCCGCGAGGAGATGGAGGTGCTGTTTACTCTGCTGGCCGAGCGCTACGAGCGCGGCAGCGTACTGCTCACTTCCAACCTGCCGTTCTCCAAGTGGGAGGCGATCTTCAAGGATCCAATGACCACGGCCTCGGCCATAGACCGGCTGGTCCATCACAGCGTGATCCTCGAACTGAACATCCCCAGCTACCGGATGGAGCAAGCCAAGAAGAAGAAAGCGGAGGACGGATGACCGCGCAGCGAACAAGGAAAATGTCATTTCCTGAACTGGAGGCTCTGCCTCCAGACCTCCGGGATTTGACGCTACCGTGCCAGCCCAGACTGATGATCGTGACCGCCGGGGCGGGTCAGCCCCGCCCCGAGCCTGGTCTGGCCCCGGAGTCAGCGCTCAGGTTGCATCCCTGCAGAGCCTTATCCTCTGCTCCGGCCAGCACCAGTGTAGGGGAGCAACACAGCTACGCAAAGCTCGTAGTTGTCGCCGATAGGGAGAAATAGTTGCCGCTGACCGGGAAGAATAGTTGACGCCGAACA
>JBBAAB010000323.1:0-2672 GCA_041658445.1 Thermoleophilia bacterium | reverse complement strand
GAGGCCGAACGTCTGGCAAGAACCGGAAGCTGGAACGCGAAGGCTTACCACGCGGGTCTGTCCGGAGCTGTCCGCGAGCGTGTGCAGCGGGACTTCTCCAATGGCGCCTGCCAGGTTGTCGTGGCTACGAACGCGTTTGGCATGGGTATCGACCGGCCGGACGTGCGCGCTGTCATCCATCTGGCGCCTCCGGGATCCATAGAGGCGTACTACCAGGAAGTGGGCCGTGCCGGCCGGGACGGTGAGGACTCCTCCTGTCTCATGCTCATCGGGTCTGGTGACATGCCGCTGCGCCGTCGTCTGATCGAAAGGGGCTCCGGCGGCGACGGGCCTCCCGAGCCTGAAGTGGTCCAGCACAAATGGAACCTGTTCCTTGAGTTGATGCGCTGGGCGGAAGGCGGCAGTTGCCGTCACGACGCTATCCTGCGCTATTTCGGGGACGAGGAGGAGACGCTGGCCGGTTGCGGGCGCTGCGATGTATGCCTTGAGATGGCCGGCGGCGGCGAGCAGGATCCGGAGACTTTGAATATCACTGTTCGAAAAGCGCTCTCGGCCGTGGCCCGCATCAGTGGCCGCTTCGGCATCCAGGCCGCCGCCGGCCTTTTGCGCGGAGATTCCAGCGACGACCGTCTATCGTGGTCGGGCCTTGATCAGAGCCCCACGTTCGGCGTCCTCCATGAGCGTTCACATGAGTGGCTTCTCAAGCTCCTGCGCCGCTGCGTTACGGCCGGCCTGGTCGATTTTACCGGCGGCAACCGGCCACTTGTGGTGCTTACCGATGAGGGCCGCGCCGTCATGAGCGGTGAACGGCCGGTAAGGATGCTGCTTCCTCCGGACAGGGAGTCCGGCATCGGTTCGGGCGCGTCCGGCGGAGGTGCCATGGGCCGGCCGGGAAAGACAGCTGCCGCGGCCGACGATCTCAAGCTCGGCGAAGAGGCGCGCCGCGTATTCGAAGCGCTGCGTCTTCATCGCCTGGAGCTGGCGCGCGCAGACGCGGTTCCCCCATATGTGATCGCCAGCGACCGGACGCTGCGCGATATTGCCAGGCTGCGGCCGCACACGCTTCAAGAGCTCGAACTGGCGCACGGTATCGGGCCAGCCCGGGCTGAGCGCTATGGCGCCGGGTTCCTGGAAGTAGTCAACGCCGTATAAGGTAGCGGCTATATTTACCGGCAGGCTCTTTCCTCCAAGACTCCTACAGGATTATCCCCGCTTTTTGTCGAATCTTCTCCTGATACGGCGCGGGCCGATTCAGGTATTTCCCGCGACTTAAACCTGGAAGGGAGAAGGCCATGCAATTTTCAGGAGGACTGATCAATGGTGCGCTGGCTTCAGTATATGGAGGTGCAAGTTTCTTGTGCCTGTTTTTCGCTTCAACCATGGACGCTCATATGACCATGCAGAAAATCTGCTACGTGCTGGCGGCCGCCGGTATTATGCTGGCCATATACTGGCTGGCAACACAGGAAGTCTTCGGCATCCCGATCCTGTTTATCGGACTTGTTCACGCAGGGCTTGCCAGGTGGGCGGAGCATGCTTCCATGAACGTAGGCTGCACGGGACTCGCCGTGGCCACATTGATTTTGGCCGCGCTTATGCTGACCACTACAAGGCCGATGGCGTCCAAAACATAAATCAGGGCACCGGGGCGCCGGCAACAGCGCCCCTTTATAAACCTGTCGCCCTGCCGGGCGACACTATCTGTAAATATCAGGCCGTGTAAGTTGAACAGGCACGGCGGGGAGAGTAGAATCTTCCCGTCGTGTGGGTATGGGAGAACTCTTGAGCAAGCCAAACGCCAATACCATTGGCGCCTGGGCGGAACCCCCGCCGCCGGGTGACTTCGTCCACCTTCATGTCCATAGCGAGTATTCCGTCCTCGACGGCGCCGTCCGCATATCTTCACCTGACCCAAAGAATAAGAATGAAAAACCGCTGCCATCCCTGCTGAGGAGATGCCAGGAGCTAGGCATGAAGGCCGTTGCGGTCACCGACCACGGCGTAATTTCCGGCGCCATCGAGCTCTATCAGGAAGCCACAAAATTTGGCATCAAACCAATCATCGGTTTCGAGGCCTATGTCGTCGAAGACCGCAATGATAAATCTAAGGCGCGCGAAGACCGCTATCACCTGACGCTGCTGGCGGAGAACAATACCGGCTACCAGAACCTGGTAAAAATATCATCCCGCGGTTTCCTCGAGGGCTACTATTACAAGCCGCGCATAGATATGAGCGTGCTGCGCGAACACTCGGATGGAATCATCGTCCTCACCGGTTGTCTCAATGGCCGGCTGTCGCACCTGCTATTCTCGGGCGATAAACAGGGAGCCGTGGAAGAAGTACGCATTTTGCAGGCTATTTTTGGTGAAGACAATGTCTACATTGAAATCCAGTACCAGGGTCTTTCCGAACAGGAGAAGGTCAACCCGCTCATCAAGGAACTGGCGGCGGAAGTCGGCCGTCCCCTGGTAGCGACCAACGATGTCCACTACTTAAAACACGAGGACGCCTCGTCCCACGACGCCCTGTTGTGCATACAGACAGGCAGCACTCTGCTGGATGCCAATCGGCTCAAGTTCCAGGGCGACCAGTTTTATTTAAAGAGCGCCGAAGAGATGGCCCAGGCTTTTTCTGATTTGCCGGAGGCGCTGAGCAGTACCAGCGAGATTGC
>JBBAAB010000322.1:0-2678 GCA_041658445.1 Thermoleophilia bacterium | reverse complement strand
TTCCGGTTCAATTCACGCACGATTATACGCCAAGCAGCCGGCCTGATCCCAGGGCCGCCGAACGGCCTCGAGCCAAGCTGCCCGGCGGAAGCTGGCGAGCTCCCCAGGATTGTGCGCCTCGCTGGCGGGCAAGACAAGCCACCCGGAAGGCCCAGCCCGCCGGGTCAGCTTAAGCGAGAGGCTGTGTCAAAAGCCCAGAATCGCGAATCGCGTTCCCACTCACAGCCCTTCCCGCGCGCCCACAAGATGCACTAAACCCATTTCACCGCGAATCCGCGCAAGCTCAACGGGACCGGTCCCCACCAGCCCGAGTTTTCACACAGTCTAGCGAGTTGTTGGGCGCCTGAGGACTTGCTCTTGAGGTAGGTCAGATGAATAGTCTACGCTGGCTTGTTGAAGAGTCTCCCAATCCAGCCCACAATGGTATCCAACGGAAAGTAGAAAAGGTTCAGTACTGCCTGTACGAGTTGGAATACCTTCTCAAAGGTAATGCCCGCGCCCGCCAACGTCCATCCAAGGATGAATAGTAATGCAAGCAATACCCACAGCAGGGTCTTTAGCGCGAACTCTAACAGGTATGAGATCCCGATGGTGAATACCGATACCAATGCGACGAATACGAGGTGGAGCAGTTCGAGCCCCAATGACAGTAGCCAAATCACCGCAATATAGATCACGGCGAGGCCCACAAACCCCTGTAGGAACAAGACTGTGACAATGATCATTGGGATGATTACTAGGCTTGATGCGGTCGAAGCCCATAGAATTAGCTGGTCTAAGGTCTGTTGGGGCAGCATACGCGCCACGTCTGGAATGGACCTAATTCTGGATATGGCGAGTACGGCATCGATAGCCAGTACAGAGATCAAGCAGAACCAGACGAGCGCGTAGACGACGTTGCGGAGGGAGCCCTTGAGCTTGCTCCATCCCCCAAAATGCGTGATCTCGCCAAACTCCGCGAGGATGAAGCCTGCGGCAATGGCTATGCCCACAGAGCTCATCAATAGCGACAGCGTCAGATTCTGCAAGTAATCAGGAACATGAGGTACGTCTTGGGGAAAGATCAATGCCAGATTATTGATCACCTGGATAAGATCGGCATAGGCGAACAAAGCGAGAAACGCCAACTGGAAGAAATAGCCGAACATCCTCCAAGCGCGGAGATCATCATCCCTTTCGATGGTCCGGGCTACGGATGCTGCATGTACTCGGAGACCCTGTACAGCCGTCTGAAAGGCGTTGTTGGTGTGTGCGAACACCTTCTCAAAGGCAGCCTGCAGGGTTGACCCATGGATTATTGGCGCGCGGGTTCTTGGCATGAGTTTGTCCAGAAGGCCGTCTTTGAGGAAAGTCCCGAGTCGCTCAAATAGAGTCGCCACTCCCTCAAGTTTGTCGAGCGTATCGTTTCGTAGTTTCTTGGAAAGGCCCGGTAGCAGTGCGGCAGCAAACAGCCAGATAGTACCGATGGCGTTCATGATGGGTTCTCCTCTTGGGTGCAGGGCAAGTGCGGACTAGGGAATCGCAGACAACTGTCTAGTTGCCTTGGGATGTTGTCCTCTTGCACAAGGAATTCTGGCTGGCTTGCACCAAACGAAGCCAACTGCTGTTCCCACGTGGCTTTGACTCCGCAATCAACCTCATACTTGCACGGTTGGGAGATGACCATCACACCTATTCCCCTGAAATCAATAGTAGTGCCGTCGGGTTTCCGGTCGCGCCAGTCATCGAGATCGGAAAACACAATCAGGAGGTACTTGGCGTATGAGTTCTTGCCAATTGAGGACCTGAGCATTCGGGAGGCAACCGACAGCGACTCATAGACTAGCTTGCCGCTCTCCACTTCTTCGCTTGCCAAAAGGGGTATTTGGTGGTGCCCCTTGTCTACAAACTCATCCACGGCACCTTGTTGGCGTGTTTGCCACTCCAGGTACAGTTGGTCGCTCTCTATATTCCATTGTCCAATGAGGCAGTTGTGTTGTTCCTCAGAGGCATCATTGTTCCTTTCGATGGCTTCCGATGTCTGTATCTGCATTCCCTTGATGGTGGTCGGACCTCCTGGTGTCAGAGTGGAGGTCATGGCGGGAGGTGTCAAAGTTGGCGAGAATCGAGGCGGCTTGATTTGCTCTATCTGCTCATCGAAGAATATCGAACCGGTAGTCCTTTCCAAGCTCATCCAGGCAACTACTAATCTATCGCCGGGGCCTATGTTACCTACGACGATTGACTGAACCAGTCCGAGGTCGTTGTTGGTGTATTGATACCCATAGGATTTGTCAACGAGGACGTAGACATACTTGGACTGTGGAACGCGAAGGTCGTACGTGTGGTAAGTTGACGCTGATTCTATTGAGCAATGAGTGGGAGTTGAGGGGAGCGGGCGGCTGATGCTACAGCCCGTGGAGACCAGGACAACCAAGGAAAGGGTGATAGAAACAGCCCGTCCGTAGGCAACTTGAGTGATGGACATGGTGTACCCCCAGCTTGGCTGATTATAGACGCGCTACTACAGGCGGCGCAAGTGGTTTTGTGGCCGCCGAACGTTGGAGCTAAGCTGCTCGGCGGCTCAGGCAACGGTCCACCCATTCTCGCGCATCTCGCCGGGCAGGGCACCTGGACAGAACCGCCCGCCAGCCGAGTCAGCTTCAGCGACTTGTTATGCGCGCCCCCACTTCAGCCTC
>JBBAAB010000321.1:0-2682 GCA_041658445.1 Thermoleophilia bacterium | reverse complement strand
CGAGAATGGCTATTGAAAAAGGGAACTGCGCGTCGCCTGGGCGACTCATGAGAATTCTCCTTTCCAAACACGGGAGGCCTGTCTGTTTACGGACAGACCCTTTGGCTATCTTTTGAAAGCCGTCGGCAACCTTTTCATAGCCGGCGGATTACAGGGCCGCCAGGCCTTAGAAACAGGCGCTCGGAGATATGTTTTTCGTCCATGGAGGGGTTTCTACCCCGACATATATAGTATTTAACCGCCATGTTATACTTTGACAGTCATTATCCATGGGTGTGAAGCAGAATTTTACCATAACTACTCCTCAGAGACAGCTCATTGATATTCTTTCCCCGTTGCCGAAGAGGCCTATACCGGACCAGTCACGAATTTAGCGATAGATTAAGTGTATCCGTAACCCGGACATGGGCTATTAATTAATAAAATGACAGCTACGAACAGGGATACCGAAGACCAGGTCCCGGTGCAAAAGAGATTCGGCCTCAGAGGCAAGATCCTACTGCTCCTGGCGGCCATGTGCATCCCCATCATCGGAGGGCTGGTCTACATTTCGATTGACACCCTGTCGGCCACCATCAACGAGGATTTCGAAGAGCGCGCCACCCTCGTAGCCCAGTTCTTCAGCGCCGACACCAACTCGCTCGATGAGGTCAGTTACGAGCACTTCCAGAGCGAGATTGAAAAGCTCGACGAGATAAACCCGGACATCCACAAGATTTCCGTATACGCCCGCCAGGGCGACCAGGTTATCCGCATCGCCAGCACCAACCGCGAACAGATCGGCGAAGTGGCGGACCCTGAGGATTATGCCCCCCTGGAAACAAACCAGGCGACCCACGCCGAGAGCGAGAAAGACGGCCGCAAGGTCATCGAGGCCGTCGCCCCCCTCACGGTTGATGGAGTGCCGGCGGCGACGATCGGTATATATATGTACCTCGATCCCCGCGATAACCTCATCTACGAACAGCAGGTCAAGTTCACGCTGATCGGCGGACTGGGCATATTCGCGCTGCTCGTGTTTCTGTACCTGAGCCTGAACTACTACATGGTCAAACCGGTGGCGAAACTGGCGCGGCATACCCAGTCGGTAGCAAGAGGTGACTTCAGCCACCGGGTCAGTATAAAGTCAAGGGACGAGCTGGGTGAGCTGGGCCATTCGGTCAACCGCATGACTGAATCCCTCGAGGTCCAGAGCGATGAGATCCAGGGCAAGGTCGGCGAGCTGGAAAAGGTAAACACGGACCTTCAGGCCCGTGAACACGAACTGCGTCTCACCAACAAGCAGCTCGAAACCGCCAACCGCCTGAAATCCCAGTTCCTGGCCACAATGAGCCACGAGCTGCGTACGCCGCTGAATTCAATCATCGGCTTCTCGGAACTCCTCGAAGACGAAACCTATGGCGGACTCAACCCCAAACAGATGAAATACGTTGGTAACATCGTTGTGTCGAGCCGCCACCTGCTGCAACTGATCAACGACATCCTGGACCTCGCAAAGGTGGAGTCCGGAACGATCGAGATTCATCCGGAGTTACTTTCCCTGCATGAGGCCATGTCCATCATCAAAAGCGTTGTCGAACCGCTGGCTACCAAGAAATCGATCAGCATGGAGATCAACATGGACGAGCACGTCGGGTCGGTCGCCGCCGATCCGGCCCGTTTCAAACAGATCCTCTATAACCTGCTCAGCAACGCCATCAAGTTCACGCCCTCGGGCGGAATGGTATCGATGGATGTCTCACGCAAGGACGGCGCCGTCGAGATCTCGGTTTCCGACACGGGCATTGGCATCGGCCAGGAAGACCAGAAGCGCATCTTCTCGGAATTCCTTCAGGTTGAGGGCTCCTACGCGAGGAAATACGAGGGTACTGGCCTCGGTTTGGCCCTGACCAAGAAACTGGTCGAGCTTCACGGTGGCAGGATCTGGGTTGAAAGCGCACCGGGCAAAGGCAGCCGTTTCATCTTCACTATGCCCGACAAACCCCGGTCCGGAAAATCTTGATAAGTCTCTTTCGAAAAAGCCTGGAAGCGAAGATACTCGGTCTCGTCATGGGTGTCATCGTCGTCGGATTCGGTATTTTCGCCTGGTTTGATGTCAGTCGTGATACCCGTGACCTCAACAGTCAGAAGGAGCAAAGCACCTCGCAGCTGAGCTCCAACGTCGTAAACAGCATTCAGAACACGATGCTGGCGGGCGCTGGAACGAACAAAGGCGTGATCGCTACAAACGCCCTGGAAAAGCTGAGGAGCTCACCCGAGGTTGACAGGATCGATGTTTATTCAAACCAGGGACAGGCGGTTTTCGGAAGCTCCGGCGTAAGCGGCGAAGCAAAAGAACGGATGAGTGAAGTCTTAAGAACAGGCGACCCGGCCAGCTACTTCGAGACCCGCGACGACGAAAAGTTCCTTGTGCAGGTGCTGCCCCTTCCCAATGAGGTTTCCTGCCAGGCATGCCATTTCGATGGCCAGGCCAGACGCGGGGCGGTTCTGGTTTCCAATTCGATGTCCAGCGTGACCCAGGCGATCCATGAAGACAAGGTGCGCATGGCCGAGGTGTTCTTGGGCGGCCTGTTGATATTGCTGGTTGTGCTGGGTCTGTCCCTGCGGGCCACGGTGTTGAAACCTCTCAGGCAGATGGTGGGTGTCATCCACAATATCGCCGACGGCGACCTGAACGAACGG
>JBBAAB010000320.1:0-2684 GCA_041658445.1 Thermoleophilia bacterium | reverse complement strand
CAACGAGCTACAGCTTTCGGACCTCAAAAAGAAGACCCTGCGGGGACAGATGGGCCAGAAGCAACGGGGCTTCATTGTAGGGGAGGCAACGTTCGGGTATCGATCCACGCCCGTGGGGACCGTCCGCATGGATAAAAAAGGCAGGCCGAGGCCGGACGGGTACAAGATGACCATCGAGCCCCGCGAGGCGGCCGTCGTCCTGCGCATCTTCCAGGAATTCGTCGAGGGGAAGGCCGAATCGAGCATCGTGAAGCGCCTGAATCAGGAAGGTGTCCAAGGTCGATGGAGATCGAAAGGCGGATGGTCTCCGGCGACTGTGCACCGGATCCTCCGGAACGAGAAATATGCAGGGAAGTGGGTCTGGAACCGGAGCGAAACCAGGCGCGACCCCAAGACGGGCAGGCGCCGGAAGTTCCCCAAACCGGAATCCGAGTGGTTCACAAACAACGATGAGTCTCTTCGAATCGTCCCGCAGGAGCTGTGGGATGGGGTTCAGGCCAGACTGCAGGAAGTTCGCAAGACCTGGCCCGGCGGCAAAGGACGGCGAGGATTCGAGGGCCAGCAAGGCCACAGGGTTGTCCTTTATCCCACCGAGCTTCTTTCCGGCGGGATGATCTGCGGCGTCTGTGGGTCCGCCATCGCCAAGGTAAGCGGCAAGAGTGGGGGGTACTACGGATGCCTCGGTGCGGCAAAGGGGGCCTGCGACAACCGCGTCCTTGTCCGCCGGACGTTGGCGGAGCGGATCATCACGGCGGCGATCCGGGAGAAGTTGTCCTCAACCGAAAACCTGGCCTATGTCCTCAAGCGTGTCGAGGAGAACGTCACCCGGATGTGTTCGGATGTTCCCGAGACCATCAAACTCAAGGAGGCCGAGCTTCAGGCCGAAGAGCGCCGGGTCGCCAACTTCATCGAGTTCGTCGCCGATGGGCGTGGGAGCAAGGCTGTCGCCGGGGCCTTGACGATTTCCGAGCGGAAGGTCCAGGAGCTGACGTCGGAATTGGGAATGATCCGCCAGAGCCGGGACAGGGTCTTCAAAGCCCCTCCCCTTCCGTGGATCGAGGAGCGTGTCGCCACCGTCCAGGAGGTCTTGGAGCGGCGGACCGAGAAGTCGGCCCTGCTTTTGAGGAAACTTCTGGGCAAGATCCGGCTGGAACCGGTCAAGCCGGAGGTGGGACGGCCGTACCTTCGGGCAAGGTCGCAACTACAGACTCTGGCGTTATTGGAGATCGAACCGGACGCCAAGGAGGGCGTCCGAGGCCTGACGGCCCCGGACGCCGGTTCGACTGCTTTGCGTTGGTGGAGGCGGGGGGAGTCGAACCCCCGTCCCCCACTCCTCACGTAACTACCTTAAAGAAAAGGAATTACCTCTCTGAGCACTCCTGCAAACAGCACCGAATCCGGTTTGGTGTGTACCAGTTTGTGTACCAGTTTCTTCTTGGCTCATCTAATCACACGACATCCGATTGTTCAAGGACCGCCACTGCCGCTTGCAATTTGGCCGGGTCAAGATGCGCGTACCTCTCCGTGACTGTAATCGTCGAATGGCCCAGCAGTTCCTTGACGCTGTACAGGCCAATCCCCCTGCGGACCAACCGGGATGCAAAGGTGTGACGTATGGCGTGGATGGTCCAACCCTCCCCTTCGATCCCTTCTTTCTTCCTGAATCGCTTCCAAATCCGCTCCACCTCGTGTCCATCCTTGAAAGCGAAAGGGAGTGTCCGACGTTGGAGCATTTGACTGACTCGGCGTGTCATGGGTATGCCACGGGATTTCCCCCCTTTCGTGGCATCTGCCCAGACAACGATGGTATTGGAACCGAAATCCACTTCACTATTCTTCAGTCGCAGAGCTTCACCAAGACGCATGCCGGTGTCAAATAACAAGCTTGCCAGATCTGCAAACTCACGGTTTGACATAGAAAGGATCAGTTTCTCCTCAGCGTCCGTGTACACCTTAAACTGCTTGGGGATCTCCCTCGTGTTCCTAATGTACGGAATGCGGTCGAGTACCCGCCACTTCTTCTGCGCAAGATTCAACACACGGCGCAGGTAGGCACGGTAGCGGTTGATGGAAGACTGAGTGAGTTTCTTCTTCTCAAAGAAGTCCACCATCTTGGCAATCTGTGCCTCATCTACGGTCTCCAGCGGGATGTTGCCCAAGATGTCCACAATCTTGAGGGTGCGGTTCACCATCCTGAGACCTGACTTGTTGTGCTGCCACTCTTCCTTGTAAACCCGCATAATGGCTGCCTTCAGGGTTATTCCGGTGTCATCTGGGGCCGTCAGTTGCTTACGCTTTGCTAGGACTGCCTCAACCTCAGCCCCACGCTTATCCGTCGCATTGGTTGCCCGACGGAGGCGCTTGCCTCCTACAACAATGTCGTAATACCAGGTGCTACCGCGCTTGTAGACTGGCAAGGATCAAACCACCTCCTTCGTAATCTTCTTCAGGACGTCTATTCCTTTGGGGGTTATCGTCAGGCGCAGACGGCGACGTTCCCAGAGGTCAGGACGAGCCTCGATCAGCTCGTAACCCTTGACCTCCATGTGCCCCCCACGTTCTTCTGCATAGCGGCTCAACATCTTTGCGTTCTTGGATACAGAGGTCTGCCCCATGTTTAGCTTCTTGCAAGCGTCAGGCATGGTGATGCCCTCATCTCCTGCCTCGGCTACAAGCAGGAGGAG
>JBBAAB010000319.1:0-2685 GCA_041658445.1 Thermoleophilia bacterium | reverse complement strand
CCGACATGATGCTGGGTGTTGGCGGTGGCGGCACCGTTACTGGCGCCCTCAGTGCTCACTACACCATGACCACGGACTCCTGTGTGACTTGCCACCTTGGCGAACCCCCTAATCATACCTTCAAGGCGACCGTCTCCGCCTGCGTAGCCTGCCATACAGATGCCAAGGATACCGACATCAACGGCGCTGTGACCGCGATCCAGGCGAAGTACGATGAACTCAAGGCAGCCCTAACGACCGCTGGCCTGGTTGATGCTAATGGCTCTGCCGTCAAGGGAACCTACGAAGAAGCGAAAGCCTTCCCCCTGTGGGTCTATGGTTACATCACCGAAGACGGAAGTATGGGTGTGCACAACCCCAAGTACGCCAATGACCTGCTCGATGCAGCCCTGGCAACCTTCGGCAAGTAATTCACACATCACAGAAGATTAGTAATACCAACATGACCTATCCTTTAATTCAGGATAGGTCATGTTATTGATAATGAACAGCCTCTTGGTGAAAGAGGAGTCTGTTTATTGAAAAGGCCGCCCACGGGCGGCCTTTATGTTATTCAACCAGGTCTTTCTAATCGCCTGTCACCGGGATTGCCACGACGGCCTTCGGTTCCTCGGCATGGGCTTTTGCCAGGTTATGGTCCACCACTTTCAGGTAGCGCACTCCCAACGAGAAAGCCAGCAAACCATAACCGACGATCCCTGCTCCGGACAGGAATTCGATCAGCGAGGGACGATAGGCCGTATATGCCACGGCGGGTTCGCCCGGCAGATAAGAGAGGATGATCAAGAGACCCGACAGGTTGGTATCCCAGCGATAGGCTACCACTCCGCCGACCACCATAGCCATGGCCAGCATGCGCCAAAGGGGGAGGGCGCGTGTCCGCTTGTTAAGCAGCAATATTATCGGAACAACAGCGCCCAGAAGTATCTCGCCTATCCAGAAGTTGAAGGACAGTGCGCCCCCGGTCAGCATTTGCAGGCCCTCGGTCCGGCCTGGTTCGTAGGTGTAAGTCATGGACAGGGCATCCCAGAAGCGGAAGTACAGGTAGACCACCAATACCCAGCCGATGATGTAGGAAACGCGATCCAGAATACTGTTGTCCACGTTGGCATGTCTGGTCAGACGTGCCGAGAGCATCGAAGCAAAGACCGTCAGTGCCATGCCTCCGGCAATTGCAGAAATGATGAAAAGTATTGAAATGTCTGGCCGGTACCAGAGTGGGCGCGCCTTGAGCACGCCATAAAGTGCCCCCAGCGACGACTGGTGCAGCAAGGAAAGCGCCAGGCCGGCTATTGCCAGATAGGGTGCATAATGGTGGACGTGAGACATCTTCACAGCCAGTTTTGGAAAGTGTGAACGCAACCACCCGAGCCCGGCAAAAATGGGCATAGCCTCCAGAACCAGCACAACCAGATAAAAAATCACGCACATGGTCACTTCCCAGAGCAGTGAATGCTTGTTCCAGTAAATCATGACGTGCCAGAAGCGGTCCGGGCGGCCGATGTCAAGTAGCAGGGTTAACACTGCCATGGTGTAACCGATCAAGCCGATGAAAGTTGCCGTGCGGGCCACCGGCTGGAAACGCTTGAGACCGAGCAGGTAGACCACTGCACACAGGCTGAAGGCTCCCGCGCTCATGGCGATGGACGAAAGGTCAATTGTGATCCACAGGCCCCAGGGAACCATGTCGGTCAGGTTGGTCAACGAAAGACCCTTCCAGAAGACCATTAACCCAGCAGCCACACCGGCGGCGATGACGACTACGAGTCCACCAATCCATGCCATCCAGGGAGTGAACTTGGGGAGTTTAATTTTCATGACTGCGGCTCCTCTGTTGCATGCAGATAGTAGACCCGCGGCGATGTGCCCAGATCGTCACGCAGGCGATAAGAAACGCGCCCGTTCAGCAATTTACTGACATTCGACTCGGGATCGTTCAGGTCACCGAACAGGCGGGCTCCCACTGGGCAGACCACCACGCAGGCCGGCGTGGCATCCTCGTCAATACCGGGGATCAAACCGAGTGCCAGGCCGCGGTCAATGCGTTGATAGCAGAACGAACATTTCTCGACAACGCCGCGCGGGCGGCGCGCGATCTCGGGCTGGCCCCACTCTGGCACGGACGGGTTCGGACCGTCAAATTGTTTCCAGTTGAACGAACGCGCCCCATAAGGACAGGCTATTTCGCAATAGCGGCAGCCAATGCAACGGTCGTAGTCCATCTTCACAATCCCATCGGGACGGTAACTGCTGGCGCGAACCGGGCAGACGTCCACACACGGGGCATGGGCACACTGCATGCATGGGCGGGGAGTGTAGACATCCTGTGCTCCCACGGTTCCTGTCTTGGTAACCACGTTCCAGGAAATTTCAGGTGGGATATCGTTGTGTGCCCGGCAGGCCAATGTACAGTAATCGCAGCCTGTGCATTTGGATTGGTCAATCACCATTACCCATTGGCGGCCACCGGACGCGAGCGTTTCGAAGGCTTGAGCACGACGAAAGATCTGTGACCCGGCCAGAACGGTTACACCGGCCACTGTCAGTTTTATAAAGTCTCGGCGATTTATCTTAATGTCGCTCATTTTTTATTATCCTTCTTGTTCATTTTGCGGTAGGCTTTTTCCAACCACGGCTGTAGAACCATGCCACCTGCCAGGCCGATCAGACCAGCCAATCCCGCAA
>JBBAAB010000318.1:0-2687 GCA_041658445.1 Thermoleophilia bacterium | reverse complement strand
CCTGCGGACAGACGGTTTCAACACCGCGATGATCAGCCCGCCGGTCCTGATCAGCCAGCGGGAGGGCGGGAAGCCGCGGGTGGGCCTGGAGGGCGCGGCGGGCTCCGCTCCGGGAAATATCAAGGACCTGCACGGGACAGGAATGGCGGTTCTTCTTGCCCCAACGACTACCATGACGGGTTTTACGCCGCAGGTTGAGCCAACCGATACAACCCTTGGCCATCTTAACGAAGACACAATACGCTGGGCGGTCACCGCCGAGCAGACCCAGTCAGAACTTTTTTCGCCTCTCAGCCAGGTCAATCTGGCGCTGGGAACAGAGGCAGCGGGCAGATGGTCGGCGAAGATCCTGCCGCAGATTCGCGAAATATATCACGGGAACGTAGTGGCCATGGTCGTCCCCGACCTGGCCGGCCCTCCCGCTGTGGGAGCGGCCCACGATTTCGAGCGATTGAGCTACACGGGCTACGATTACCTTATGGTTGATATCTTTCCGGCTGAGGATCCATTCAACCAGGAACGATTCGAGATCCAGGTCAATGATGTCATCCTTCGCGCGATCGCGGTCGCGCAGCGGGACGGTCTTAAGGGTGTCATGATCCAGTGTGGCGCCTGGCGCGGAGCGGCAGGCGCAGATTCCGTTCAGGGTCCGCAACTGGGCGAGGAAGGTCAGGCCCGGGTAACAGGCAGGGTGCTGGAGATAATTTCACCGCAAAAATTTCCCCAGGTAAAGGGCGTGTTCTTCCAGGGCTGGACACTGCCGGGACGGGGCGCGAGAGACTACGCGGTGGAGCAGACGCTCAGGAACGCCTTTGGGGAGATGAGTAAAACCGCGCCCTAGGGGATATATTTATCCGGTGGGATCATTATCAATCACAGATCGGTCCGGTCCGCGACATGGTTTGCGGAAAACGATCGGGGAGGAAGTCACATGATCAGGAATATACTCGTGCCGACGGATGGCTCTGAAAGGGCCGAACAGGCGGCTGATTTCGCCATAGAGCTGGCATCAGCCATAGGCGCCTCGCTGTTTTTTCTCAACGTCGTCGATGAGATCGCTCCCGCGTATGCATACGAGATAGAAACCGGCGCCAGCCTCAACGTCGTCGAACTCGATGAAGAGAGGCACAAATTCGCCAAGTCAGCCGTCGGGCGCATGGTGGAAAAGGCCAAAGCCGCCGGAGTGGCCAGCGAGGGGAAAGTGCTTGAAGGCCATCCCTGGCAGGAGATCCTCAAGGCGGCGGATAGCTCCGGCGCGGACCACATCGTCATCGGCTCCCACGGCAGGCGCGCCCTGGCGGCGGCCGTGCTTGGCAACGTCACCATCAACGTCATCCACGGCTCGAAGATACCCGTGACGGTGATTCCGGAGAAGAAAGCGCAGTAACGCGGGAAACGAAAAGACCACCCCTCTACAGAGATGGTCTCAATCGAAAAAATGGCGGGAGCGACGGGACTTGAACCCGCGACCTCCGGCGTGACAGGCCGGCGCTCTAAACCAACTGAGCTACGCCCCCGTGCCAAGGGTACATTCTACGATGGAATGAGTGATATAAACAAACTCTGGATGAATTCAGCCAACACGTGATTTAGAAACGGCCGCCGTTATGCCGGTTTAATTATGTTGTAGACAGCAAGTTCATGGACTTTTGGGGATATTGGCATTCTGCGGAAAAAATTCATAAGTATTCGATAGCTTGATTATGTCGTGGTAACTGTCCTCAAAGTATTGCGGCATGTCATAAAAAGCAGCGGCCCCCTTGCGGGGGCCGCGTGTTATTTAATACAGGTTTCTTATCTGATTACTTACTTGGGATTTATATCCTTTACCATCACCATGGCGCAGACGCGGAAATCCCCGCCACCTTGGGAATTCTATCAATTATGCCCGTTGCCATTGCCATTTCCATGTTCACAATGGCCGCGGCCGCGGGTGTGGCTATGGCTGTCATTGATAGCGCTGCACTGCCAATCAGCGGTGATATTCAGCAGGTTGCCAAATTTCTCAAACGCCGGTGCTTCGTAAGTTTCTTTTCTTTCTCCTGAACCTTCCTGCGCCATTATTGCGCCCCCTTCTCTGTTTGCCTGTTGTACCGAGCCACCCCGTAATGGTCCTCGTCCATTCAAATTCCACGCATATCGGGCTGATATATCAGGATACGACTTGACTATTTTGCCGTCCATAGGGGAATTCCCCCTTATTCACCCTTCATCAATCGGCAGCAACCCGCCGCAAGTCAAGCAGCAGATCAGGATTATGGTTGCGCTACCGGATGGAAAAACGAGGAGTGAAACCGTGATATGCGAATATTTTATTTTTTAAAGCTGCTGGGGAGCCTGGTAGTCCTCTTTATAAGTAAATTCCAACTAATCTTGTTAATTTTAGCTCAAACCAGCCTGAATGGCAACCCCCGGGGGGTATTTGGAGATTGGTTGATAACAAGGGGCGAACAGGCGGCGGAAACAGCAAATTAATGCATGCGTGGATTGGAAACGCTCCCGAAGTGGAATCATCGAGGTATGAAGGATGATTCCCTGAAGAAACCCCTTGTGCCGGAACGGATGCCGGTTCTGTTCGTGGGACATGGGAGCCCCATGAACGGGATCGAGGAAAACCGTTATTCACGCGCCTGGCGTGAAATGGGTGCGAGGCTCCCGAGGCCTGGTCTCCTTTCCCGTGGAAGGCA
>JBBAAB010000317.1:0-2691 GCA_041658445.1 Thermoleophilia bacterium | reverse complement strand
CATCGCAGTGCATCAGGGTCGTAAACGGTTTACCGTAGCGCCGTTCGTACTCTTCGCCCATCATGCCATTAAATGAGAATGGCATATCGGTGGCGACAAGAAGTTGCTTTGTCGCTCTGTCGACAATCCGACGTACCAACGGCGCGGTCATTCCACACAAACCCTCTCGTGACGTATAGAGGTATGATGGCCAATCATCCGAGCAATAGTATGCTAACGTCTTTTGAAGCTGTCTTTTAAGTAAAAGCAGCAACCAGGTGAAGGAAAGATTGTAGCCTTGCGCCAAGATGATATCCGGATCAAACTTTTTGGCCCAGTCAACCAACTGCTGCGACGGGCGCAGTTTAAATATCAGTTCATACAGGCCGGAATCCATGAGATATCGACCGGCACGCTGCTTCAATCGGCCAAGTTGTGATGATCTCGGTTCTGCGGCACGAACAGTCTCGGCAGAAACGGCGGAGAGCGACGCATCGGCATATTCTCCCTTCAACTTGAAAAAGAGCCTGCCGAATCGGCGATCATGAGGGCCGATTTGGTACTGTTGTTCACAAAACCCCTCATCACCGTTGTTGCCGCCACTATAGATCTGGGCCAAGTGCTCGCGTGGCCATTCGGCGAAGAGGTTTTTTAACAGTAAGCTATTGTTGGATGTATCGAGATTATTGATTCTGGACAGGGAACAGATCAGCACTTTGGGATAAGAGGGTTCATGGGTTAACCCGGAGTTTTGGGGAGAGACACCCATCAACAACCTGCCCCCGTAGAAACCACCTGCCGATATATCTCAAGCTGATTTGCAACTATCATCTTCGGGTCATTTCGAATTAGCGCCACAGCACGCGCTTTGTCTGAAAGTCTATTGGCAAGGCCATGGTCGATGAGTAACCGTTCAAGTTGGTAGGCGCACATCGCCTCGTCTCCCGGCGGGAAAAAGAGGCAGGATTCTTCATCCTTGCCCAGATGACCGGTTCCGCCGGCATAGGCAACAACCGTCGGCGTGCCCACTCTCATCGCTTCAGCGAGTGCCAGGCAATAGCCCTCCACGAAGGTTGGAATGACTGCGGCCGCGGCGTTCTGTAACTCTGCGACGATTTGCTGGGCGTTGAGTGGTCCCAGCCACACGATCGCGTCAGTCAGGCAAAATTTCCGAAGCATCCGGTTAACCCACCGCATGTAACCGCTCTGGCGGATTCCCGGGCGCTGGTGGGTGCCCGCAATCCGCAGACGGACGTCGGGGATTCGCCTTTTTAGCAGCCCCAGAGCCCGGATCGCCACATGCAGTCCCTTGAACGGAGAGGAGTCGGCTGCCGTACAAAAGAGAGTGGGCTGTGCTGTGCCTTGCCAGCAGTCAGCATCGCAAAAAGACTGCCTCAGGGCAAAATCGGTCCAAAACAGGCGGGCGGCAGGATTGATGGCCTTGATATGGGAGGCCAACCACGGGGTCTGGACATCCACGAATCGGTGGCCGCGAATCATTTCCTCTTCGCGTAAGCCCCAACGTGCAAAATCGCGTCGCTCCGCGCGCATCGTCCGGCGTTTGAGCAGTTCCTTGATTCCGATCGATCGTAATTGTTCCGGCAGCGTCAAGCCGCCATAAAACACTTTGGCGATCTGGCCCTTCAAGCCCTGCATCTCCAGGAGCGCCGGACAGGACAGTAGGCCACGCGAAGGTAGCAAGCCCCAAAAGGATTCAGTTCCCCAAACCTGAACTAGATCGGGAGAAAACTCCTTGCTGGCCGCGATGATCGCCTGGACCAGCGAGGCCGGCGGCAGGCCGTCGCGGCCTAAGGTTCTATTATCGGGTAAAAGCCACTGCTTCACCTTACGATAATCGCATCGGGTGAAGTGCTTTACCTGACCAGGAGCGATGATTCCCAGTTCAACGGCACCGGAGTCCAACAGCCCGCGGGCCATGGCATCCAGCCAGGTTCCGGTCCCCCCGGCGTCCGAATCGCTCAGTGGACGGTTGCAGAGCCAAAGTATTTTCATATTCGCTTAATCAACGCCTAGACGGCCTGGGCAGTATGCGCCGTTGCTGTAATGTATGCTGAAGAACTTGACATGCATTTCGGGGGCCGTCTTCATGGTCGGAGAGACAGCCATGCGTCCCATGCCTTGCGCCACATGTGCCGGAACCGCGATTGCCGTGGGACCGAATCCGACGGCTCCATAAAGCCGCGCACCTCGTAATCGATTGCAATTCCCTCACGTTGAAACAGGGACTCCACGTTGTCCCTCTTCCATCGCCCTCGAACCAGACCTCCTCCACCCGTCATAGGGTAATCAAAGACGGGCCTGCTGTGAAACTCCGCTTTTTCGAGGGCGTAGAGGGCTTCCCGGTTGCGTCGGGACCGGATGCTGCCCCATCTCTCAAACTGCCAGGGGCTTTCGTGATCCCGTAACTGGCTTAACAGATAGTCGGTGCGCCACAGACCTGCCTGTAATGAAAACCGATAGGGAGCCCGGCGACCGCGCACCACCAATCCAGGATAAGGAGACGCCAGATTGGGTCCCGGGGCGTCGGTCAGCAGGACGTGTGCCAGTTTGTCAGCCACTGTGCTTTGGAGAATCTCTTGCAAACGCGACTCGTGAACGGGAGCCTGTAGAAAGAAATCATCCAGCAGAATAACGATGTAATCCGTATTCACAACTTCAAGTGTCCGGTGAATCAGCCGGGACCAGGGAATG
>JBBAAB010000316.1:0-2691 GCA_041658445.1 Thermoleophilia bacterium | reverse complement strand
CCGAGACCCGCAAGGTCAAGCATATCCTGGTCAAGGATGAGGCAACCGCTAACCAGGTGATCGCCAGGCTGAACGCAGACGAGGACTTTGCCGTAGTCGCCAAGGAGGTCTCCATCGACCCTGGCAGCAAGGACAAGGGCGGCGACCTGGGCGACGTTCCCATTGAGGGCAGCGGTTTTGTTCCCGAATTCGAAACTGCCATGAAGACACTGGCAGTGGGCCAGAATTCAGCCCCGGTGAAGTCGCAGTTCGGATATCACATCATCCGCGTCGAGAGCATCACCCCGGCCGGTCAGAAGAGCTTCGATGAGGTCAAGGAAGAACTCAAGCAGGGGCTCGTCATGGAGAACCAGAGGACTGCCTTCGAGGCCTGGTTTGAAAGCGTCAAGGGCAATTACACGGTGGTTTACGCCGATGAGTTCAGGCCGGACTCGACCACCGCTACCCAGGCGCAGACGGGAGCGCAGACCCAGACCGAGGCCCAGCCGGCTCCGCAGTATTAGGAACCTGTGAACATGGCAGGGATGCTGAAGTCCGGCTGACCTTGTCTGAACAGAACGAAAGCTGACCGAAGAGGCGGGTGTAAAAACCCGCCTCTTCGTCTTTTATGAACACCTTTTTGGAGGACGGCAATGACTAAAGCTGAAAAGGGCCGGCAGCAACTGGCTGATGTGCTGCTCGAGCTGGACGAGCTGGTGCGCACCCTGCGCCGCGAATGCCCCTGGGACAGGGAGCAGGGCGTCGAGGACATAGTCACACATACCCTTGAAGAGACTTACGAGCTTATCGATGCCGCCCATGGCGGTCAGGGCGGCGAGGTTATCGGGGAGCTTGGAGACATCCTCTTCCATATATTCTTCCTGGCCAGTCTCGCCGGGGAGAAGGGTTGGGGAGATCTTGCAGCTGTCACCCGTGGCATAATCGACAAGCTGGTATTGCGCCATCCCCATGTTTTCGGTGATGCTGTGGTGGCAACGCCCGCCGATGTAGTCGAGCGCTGGGAGAAGACCAAACGCGACAAGGAAGGCCGCACGGGCATCTTCCACGACGTTCCGGCTTCGATGCCTTCTCCTCTATACGCCCAGCGTCTGCAGGCCCGCGCCGCCGCGATCGGCTTCGACTGGGAGGATGCGGAGCCTGTCTTCGACAAGATAGAAGAGGAAACGGCCGAGCTTAAGGAAGCCCTGGCCGCGGAAGAACCCGGATTGGAGGGAACCGACAAGAAGCGTGGTCCCGAAACCGGGGCTTATCACGAGACCGGCGACATGCTGTTCGCTGTCGTGAACCTGGCGAGGAAGCTCCGCGTCGATCCCGAGCTGGCTCTTAGGAGCGCCTCCCTGAGCTTTCAGCACAGGGTGGAGGGAGCGGCCCGGCTGGCCGCGGATGACGGTGAGGATTTCAGCCGGTTGCCTCAGGACCGTCAGGAAGAATATTATCAGCGGGCAAAGGAACTATAAGAGGAGGTATTACTTATGTCCATGATTGTTGATGTCCACGCGCGCCAGATTCTGGATTCCCGCGGTAACCCCACCGTGGAAGTCGAGGTAGAGTTGTCAGACGGCTGTACCGGACGCGCCGCGGTGCCTTCGGGCGCTTCCACCGGCACTTTCGAGGCGGTCGAGCTGCGCGACGGCGCCAAAAAGGTTTATGGGGGCAAGTCTGTGCTAAAGGCCGTGGCAAATGTCAACGGTCCCATCGCTGAGGAAATAGTAGGCCTCGAGGCCTCCTCCCAGCGTGAGCTGGATGAGCTGCTGATCACCCTTGACGGTACGCCTAACAAGGGCAAGCTGGGCGCCAACGCCATACTCGGCGTCTCCCTGGCCGTCGCGCACGCCGCCGCCGAGAGTGCCTGCCTGCCGCTCTGGCAGTATCTGGGCGGTGTGGGAGCCAACACCTTGCCGGTGCCGATGATGAACATCCTGAACGGAGGCGCACATGCGGACAACAACGTGGATATCCAGGAGTTCATGTGCGTACCTGTAGGGGCGAAGAGTTTTGCCGGGGCGCTACAGATGGGCGCGGAGGTATTCCATGCGCTCAAGTCGGTTCTCCAGAAGGACGGTCTCAACACCGCGGTTGGAGACGAGGGCGGCTTCGCGCCGAACCTGGGCTCGAACCGTGAGGCCGTGGAATACATCATCAAGGCCATCAAAAAGGCGGGCTACAAACCCGGCAAGGATGTGGCCATTGCCATCGATCCGGCGTCGAGCGAGTTCTTCAAGAAGGGCAAGTATGTGCTCGCGGGCGAGGGCCGTACGCTCTCGCCGAAGCAGATGGTTGACTTCTATGCAGAACTTGTTGACAGTTATCCCATCGTCTCAATCGAGGACGGCATGGCTGAAGACGACTGGAAAGGCTGGGCTCTCCTGACGGAAAAAATGGGGGACCGGGTGCAGATCGTGGGCGATGATTTATTCGTAACCAATACCGAGCGGCTAAAAAGAGGAATTGACGATTCAATAGCCAATTCTATACTCATTAAAGTGAATCAGATCGGCACGCTATCAGAAACCCTGGATGCGGTATCGATGGCCGTGGCGGCTGGATATACGGCGGTGATCTCACATCGTTCCGGTGAGACAGAAGACACCACCATAGCCGACATCGCCGTGGCCACGAATGCCGGGCAGATCAAGACAGGCGCTCCGTCACGTACCGATCGGGTTTGCAAATACAACCAACTGTTGCGCA
>JBBAAB010000315.1:0-2693 GCA_041658445.1 Thermoleophilia bacterium | reverse complement strand
GTTTTTCCGAAGGCCGTTGATGCCGATAACACGCCAGTATCGAATTGCAGTAATCTATCCGCTACAGATTGTTGTCCGGGGTGTAATGAACCATTGAAATTTACATCAATGACTCCACTGCAAAATAGAACCGCGCCTTGTAATCCATCAGGCCGAGGTAATTCATGAAATCCAGAAGATGTTCGGGAGTAATCCTCCCAATATCCATATCCCCCAAATAGTCCAGCCACAATTTCAGCTCACGCGTATAGTTGAACACGGTGGCCGGTGACAACCCTTCAGCCTGTTTGTATTGCAGGAAGCTGGCGACGGCTTTAGATGCCTGCAAGCCTTGCGGTCGTTGGGACATCAACCTCATCGGCCACATCTCTTGTTTTATTAACTACTGAAGAAGTCGCGATGGCGGATGCAGCCCTGAAAATGCAAGGGTATTTGAACGAAAAACCGCAGGGTCCGGGCAACCCCCAGCAGGGCAGGCAAGGGAGTGCCCGGGCCAAACCGGTCGCTCCGTTTGGCGTTTCCATCGTCTGCAGCCGAATATCTTCCGCAAGGATATCTTTTTCCCGGAAACGGGGTTAATAATTATAAGTGGTCCCGAACACGGCGTGAATCGCCCGGTGACCGGTTCCCTTTTTTGGTGAGATATGAGTGGCGGTCATCCCTATCCTCCTGCCCGAGATGTCCATTCCTGGCTGCAAAAGATCAACCTGACTTTCGTCCCTGGGCCGACCACGCCTCTGCTGGCAAAGGTCGCCGTGGACCTGGAGGCTGCCTTCCGAAAAATGGGCCACACGGTCCAGGAGGCTCCCGATGCCAACACCGACCTGATCCTGACCACCGCGCCCTTCGGCAAGGCGATCAACTGGCGGGAGGCGCTGCTCTTCACGGGCCGGCGGCGCTACAAGCTGGAGCATACGCCCACGATCATCACCCTGATCCACGTCCGGCCGACCGAACTCCAGGAGCGCCTCGACTATTTTGCGGCCGCCCTGCGCAAGGACCCGCTCGACCCGGCTGATTTCTCCTTCCCCGGCCTGGCCCCCTCCGCCCACCGCACCCTGATCGAACAGGGCGTGCGCGGCGGGCCGATCCTCTCGCTGGAACGCCTGCTCCAGTCGCAGTCCAAGAGCATCCGCATCCTGCTGGTCGTCGGCGCGGACCGCCCCCAGGCTGCCTATCATTTCGACCTGGTGGGCGCCTTCCCCCGCACCGTCGCCGATGGCGGGGACGCTTTCTACGAGGACATTGTCCTGCGCATCACCACTGCCCTCAGCACGGGGGAGGTGACCCAGCATCAAGCCGTCGGGGAGCCGGTCCCTTACCCGACCTGGAGCAGCCTGTCCACGCCGCAGGACATGCGCCGTGCCGCCCGGGAGCTCGGGCACCGGGGCTTCTTCACCGAGATGGTGCGCATCGCCGATCTGGTGTACGTGCCCGCTCTCGATAATGCCGTTGCCCGGCAGTACAGCGAAGGCTGCTTTGCGACCTGGGATCCGCATCTGAATGCCCTGGTCGCCACCATCACCGGCAGCGCCCGGCCGGTGGACAAGGATAATATCACCGAGGACGAGCTGGCGGTCATCGTCGGAGTGCGCCCGGATGGAAAGGGGGCGCTGGTACGCCTGGTCGATAAGAAACGCAACGACCCGCCCTCCTCGGAGGCGGTCGAAATGATGGTCATGGACGGGCCGCTGCCCAGGGTCGAGATCGGGCTCGACGGGCGCGTGGACGGCGGCACGTTCCAGGTCCCGGTGGCGCGCTCGAAGCTGCACGGGCATCGCGGCGTGGCCGCCTACCATCCGGATCATGTTGAATACGTTCCGCTCGATCCGCCCTATTATTCTTACCCCGTCTCGTGTGCCACCGAGGCCCAGGCGCGCGGCATCCAGCAGGCCTTCGCCCGGTCTGAAAGTCTCAAAAATCCGTCCGACCCGCGTCAGGTCGTATTTACCGTCCTCCCGGGGCACGGCGTGGTGATGGTCGAAAAATGGCAGCCCGAAAAGGTCCCTTTCCAACTGATCTGGGAATTTATGGACAGCGGGATCCTGCAGATCGAGTCGCGCATCCCCCAGGGCGCCATGGCTTACGCCGCAGGCCCGGACGGGCGGCGGCATTTGCAGGCGCTCGAATTCGAGACCGATGGAGGTACCGAACATGCGCTCGATTTATGTTGACAAGAACATTCCGCGCGTCCTGCTGACCAAGGCTTTTGCCCCGCGCTGGCCGGGGTTCGTCTGGACGCCGCTTTCGGCCGCCCGTGCCGCCGATCTCCCCGATCCGCCCCTCCCCGGACCCCGCTGGCTGCGCCTGCGCAACGAGCGCTGCGGGATCTGCGCCTCGGACCTGTCGCTGCTCTTCGTCAGGGCGGATCCCTCCATCGCTCCCGCGGCGCTTCCCGGCAACAGCCGCTTCTTCCTCGGGCACGAGGTGGTCAGCGTGGTGACGGAAATTGGGCCAGGCGTGAAGCGCTTCAAAGTCGGCGACCGGGTGCTGATGGACACGCACTTCGCCGGGGCCAACTGCGAGACGCTGGGGATCGACCCGCCCTGCCGTTATTGCGCTGAACAGGAATACCATTTTTGCATCAACAAGTCGGCGCCCGGGCCGCGCGGCATTGGCGGGGGGTTCGGGGACGGCTACGTGACCCACGAAAGCGCCGTGTATCTCTGCCCGCCGGACCTGACAGCCGACCA
>JBBAAB010000314.1:0-2694 GCA_041658445.1 Thermoleophilia bacterium | reverse complement strand
GGACACACTGCCACCGTAATCAGTGAATGAGAAAACCTATTCCAATCTGAGTCAGATTGGAGTAAGGTATCACCCAGGAGGTTAGGCAAAGATGAGGGTAAAGAAGCCGCTTCTGGGTGTCAGGATAACCGGGGGATTAGAGGGGACGATGACCGCATGGGCGGGAGTGTCGCCCTTGATCATGTTGGAGCGCAAGTGTGGACTGGTGGAGTTGGGGAACAGTATGTTGCCGGTTAAGAGTTCGCCCCGTGGTCTTGGGTCGGGTGAGATGCTGGAGTGTTTCGTGTTGATGAGCGCTATGGGTGGTGAGTGCTATGATGACATGGAGCGACTACGGGGTGATGCCGGGTTGGCAGCGATGCTGGGCTATACTCCTCCGGCTCCGGAGACGGCGCGGCAGTGGTTGGACAAGTTTCACGATGCTTCATTGATGGTAGGCAGGCCATTGCAGGGGTCGTTCTTGCCTGCGGAGTCCAAGTACCTGGCTGGCCTGGAAGAAGTGAACCGGAAGGTCATCCGAGGCTACATCACGGCTCTGCTGCCGCCGAGTTGGCAGATACCTGAAAGCCAGTGGGCGTCGTCTGGAGTTGGTCAGCCGGGGGAAGAAGGGAAACCGATACCATGGGTGACCCTGGACATAGACGCTCATCTGGTAGAGACGCATAAAGAGGGAGCGCGGCCCTGCTACGAGGGCTATGCGGCCTTTCAGCCCATGATAGTAACCTGGGCAGAGACGAAGCTGATACTGGTGGATGAATTCCGGGAGGGCAATGTTCCCGCTTCGGCAGGTACCCTAAAGCTGGTGAACAAAGCCTACGCCATGTTGCCGCAGGGGTCGTGGCGGGTGCGCATACGGTCAGACTCTGCGGCCTACGAGCAGGACAATCTGGACGAGTGGAACCAGAAACACTGGGAGTTTGCCGTAAGCGCCGACATGACTCCACAGCTTAAAGCGGAGATTGAAACCCTGCCTGCCGAGGCATGGCAGTCCTGGAAAGAAAAGGTCCAGAAGGAAACCAGGGTGATCAGGGAATGGGCCGATGTTCCGTATGTGCCCGGCAAGAAAACTGAGAAGAAGGCGTTGAAGCCTAACCGCTACGTGGCCATCAGGATACGGTCGCGACAGGGAGAGCTCTTCAGCGATGGCAGCAGTGTGCGCTACTTTGCGGTGGTGAGCAACAGGTGGGACATGGAGGGCCAGGAACTACTGGAATGGCATCGGGGCAAAGCCGGTACCGTAGAACACAGCCACGATATCTTAAAGAATGAATTGGGGGCTGGCGTCTACCCCAGTGGCAAGCACGGGGCTAATGCTGCCTGGCTGAGGATACAGGTGATAACCCACAATCTCCTGGAATTACTGAAGAAGGTGGCCTTACCTGAAGAGTACGCCACTGCCAAACCCAAACGCCTGCGCTTTGCCCTGTTCACCCAGTTCGGGCAGTTGGTGCGCCATGCCGGTCAGGTCTTACTGCGCACTGCCAGGGATGTCTGGAGCACACTAATCGGCCCGGCAAAACAAAGAATAGGAGGCGCTGTCTTGGACACCGGCTAGACACGACATGCTTGCTGGAAAAACCAATAGCGAGGCAGGGTGGCTTGCTGCCGGGGAATGGCGGAGTCCTGTAATGCTGCCCCAATATGTCTCAAAAAGGGTCGAAAGGCGAGTCCACCTCTACGCAAGCACCGCGAAAACCCCTGCCGCAGCCTGTTGCGGCCCGCTCTGGCACAAAAGACAGCACAAAAAGTGGGAAAACTGCTCTCCCGCTCACCTCGACCTCCACCACTCACGGATTATGGTCATGGCCCTGGCCTTGATAGCGTGTTCCACCGAGCCGCCACCGACGGTGCCCACGGTGGAACCGTCCTGCTTCACGAGCATCCTGGCCCCGGCCTTGCGCGGGACCGAACCTCGTGTCTCCACTATGGTAACCATCACGGCAGGCTCGTTCTTCGCCAGCACATCCTTTAGCGACTGATAGACATCCAGCATGTGGACTGTGCCTCCCGTTGCATTTCCTGTCTCACGTCATTATACTTGTGTCGATGCAAACGACACAAGAGTTCGCCATTCAATTGAACGATGCCGCCGGAGAGCCTCTCTACAGGCAGATTTCGGAGCAGGTAAAACAGGCGGTTGCCAAAAATCGCGTTTTGCCCGGTCAGCGACTGCCCACTGTGAGACAACTGGCGCAGTCGCTCGGCATCAACCCTGGCACAGTAGCCAGGGCCTATCTGGAGCTGGAGCAGGAGAATGTGGTGGTTTCACGTCGCGGCGGCGGCACAATGGTTGCTGCGAGGTCCTCCGACCCGTCTGTGGCGACGTTGCGGAGGAAGCACCTGTCGGACCTTGTAGGGTCCCACATCCTTGAGGCCCTCAGCCTGGGTCACAGCCCCGAGGAAATAGAGGCAGCCTTCTTTTCGCAGTTGGCCCGTTGGCGTGAGGAACGCGTCAGCGTGGAAAAACCCGCTGGTGTCGGCGTGACAGATATTGCCGCCGATGCGGAGACACTTCGCATTGTGGCCAGCCACGACCTGGCGCTCAATCTCCTGGTTGACGGCCTGAAGAAAAAGGACACGCAGGCAAGGGTCGAGTTGAACTATGCAGGCAGCCTGGGCGGACTCATTGCGTTGCAGGAAGGCCGCGCCGATCTTGCCGGCATTCATCTGCTCGATGAAGAGTCCGGCGAATAT
>JBBAAB010000313.1:0-2707 GCA_041658445.1 Thermoleophilia bacterium | reverse complement strand
TCCTCACCCCCGCAGTGGATGAAAAGAGGCCGAATCCCGCCCTGGGGATTCTCGCCTCCTTTGGCCTCGATATCGGAAGCCCGACCAAGGTGGAAGACCTGGAAACCCTCTTCAAGAGCAACGACCTCACCGTGCGAGTGTTCAGGAAATACAACCTGTGGCCGATCGTCCTTCCGGACAAATTCGATTCCGCGACGGGGAAGATGAAGTTCGGTTGGATAGACCGACTGTTCGGTGGAGAGAAGGGACCGAGGATACCGGGCGACTGGGATGCGATCCGTGCAGCGAAGGATCGCCTGAACGTGTTCGTCAACAAGAAGACGGGCACGATTTCCGTGTCCTTCGAATCTCCATCCGCGGAAAGTTCCGCCGCCATCGTAAAGTATTATCTCGACGAAGGGAAAAGCCGTCTCCAGGAGGAGGCACTCGATCGTGCAGTCAAGAACAAGAAATTCATCGAGGACCAGATCGGGAAGACGGTCGATGCCTTGACGCGGGATCGCCTCTACGCATTATACGGGCAGGAAGTCGAGCGGGAGATGATGGGCCGGAACCGGGAGCAGTTCGGGTTCAGGTTAATCGATTCGCCGAGGGTGCCAGACCAGAAATCTAGGCCGCAGAGGGCCAAGTTGGCGGTATTTGCAACGTTAGTCTCTTTACCAATTTTTGGATTGATACTGGCGGTCTTGGGCACTCGGAAGAAGTCCCTTGCACAATCAGGCAGGAGTTCAGTTAGAGCCGGCTGAATCCCAATTACCCGGTGCGAGGCATTTCTCTTTCCCCCTCCAGTTCGCATCCACATCCCCCTCCAATGCTCCTTTCGCTTATTTGCATCTATTAATAAGGTATGACGGTTCGTATTGAAAACCATGCTGAGGTGGGGTTGCAACGGATCTTCAGGCTGAGCGGAGAGTTAGCCTGGGTCTTGGTGGGACAGGGTTCGGCCGTGCTGGGAAGCATAGTAGGCCTTCGGGTGCTCACTGAGTACCTTGGCGCTACAGAGTTTGGCATCCTCGCACTTTCCCTCACGATCTTCACGCTGTTTGGAACCATAATATTTGCTGGTCCAGGACAGGCAGTCATGCGATTCTTCGTTGCCTCAGTTGAATCGGGACAGGCCGACACCTTGATGCGCGCCGCTTGGGAATCGCTGCATCAGAGGACGGCAGTAGCGGCGATATTGACTGCAGCCGGGGCGGCGGGGTTGTGGCTCTCGGGGAAGGCGGGGTGGGGATTGCTGCTTGTAGCCGCCGCAGTGTATTCCATTTTCATGGCTTTCTCCACCATCCTTGACGGAGCGCAGAATGCATTGAGACAGCGGGCGGTAGTGGCTTGGCATACCGGCCTAGGGCAGTGGCTCCGTTTACTGTTCGCCTTGGCGCTCTTCCCGTTCTTCGGACGGACGGCCCACACCGCTTTGTGGGGATATTCGCTCGCATCGATTGTTTTGTTCTCCTCCCAGTTTCTACTGTTTCAGCGCTGCCGACGTCGAAAGGGCCCCGGCCCGATCGCGGAAGGAAGAACGTTGCACGGAGAGTGGCTTCAACGAATCAATACCTATTCTTGGCCCTTTGCCTCGTGGGGAATTTTCTACTGGCTTCATTCTTCCACGGAGCGGTGGGCCCTTGTGTACTTTTCCGATACTGTGACGGTTGGCTTGTACGCTGCCTTGTTCCAGTCAGGTTTTGGTTTGATGACACTTGGATTCAACGTGTTGATTCAGGTCGTCGTTCCCGTTATATTCCAACGTGCTGGGGGCGGTTCCGACAATTTTCAGATCAGCGAAGCACAGAAACTAAACGTGAAGATCCTCGGTGTTTTCCTCGTTCTTGTGTTCGCAGTTTTCGGTTTCACGGCTGTATTCCACCGGCCCTTATTTTCCCTGCTCGTGGCGCAAAAATTTCGAGCCGTGTCGGTCTTGTTCCCGGTGTTGGTTCTATCGGGAGGTCTGTATTCCTGTGGCCAGCTCGCCGCATATCACATCCTGAGCGGGAGAACGAGCATCCCGCTGATCATCCCGAAGATCGGGTCGGCGATAATCGGGACCCTCATTACGATCCTGGGTGCGAAATATTGGGGGCTTGCCGGGGTCGTGGCCGCGAGTCTTGTTTCCTCAATCGCATATCTTTTATGGGTGTTCCATACCGCACCCGGCGTTGCAGCGCAACTGTTCTCCTTACTAGTGCTGCGGAAGAGGGAGTTCCAGGGGAATGGGTAGAGAGGGTTGGGATTTAGATACCATCAAAGAGATTGTTCGACCTGTCCGAATCCGTCTGGGTTACCTCCTGTGGCTGGCGAAAGGAAAGCCAAGCGGTGAGTTCTACTTCAAGAAGAGGTTATGTTTGGAGGTCGCCTCCCAATACCATTGCTCCACCTTTATCGAGACGGGAACAGGGTGGGGGATCATGCTGGGAGCCGTTCGGAGGTATCCCAGAGGTGGCCCCCATCCTTCGGACAGGGGGGCGGCAGGTTTAAGGTGTAGATCCGGGGTTGGTTTCATGCCGCCTCGGTGTTCCTGTCCTGCAGTACAGGAGGTCCGGGCTGACCGCAGTATGCTTCATCGGGGGTAAGGTCGTCCAGCGACGAATGCGGACGCCGCGCGTTGTAGAAGTCGATCCACGCCCCGATGCCCTTCCTCGCCTCGGTTCCCGTCTCGTAAGCGTTCAGGTAAACGTTTTCGTACTTCAGACTCCGCCACAGCCGCTCG
>JBBAAB010000312.1:0-2711 GCA_041658445.1 Thermoleophilia bacterium | reverse complement strand
GACGCTGGAGGCGCGGCGCCATCAGCACACGCAATCGCTGATGCTGGCCGCCTGACCGTCGAGGCCGCAGAAGTGTGTCTTAACTTGGAGCCCCGATTTGTCTCACTCTGGCTGACACGATACACTGGACGCGCAAGGGACGTGGCTGGGGGACCTGGAGGCTGGGCGCGAAGTGATCCTGCACGCTGTCTCCGAGGATGGAACGGTTTGCCTTGTGGAGGGCCCAGTGCTGCAGGGTTGGACGACAAAGGGGTGGGTGGCCTGCAACCGGCTGCGGTTCGCGGAGGCCGAGTGAGTGCTGTGTTGCCTGGCCGATGAGCTGACGGGTTTGGAAACATGGCCCGGTCGGGCACCTCAAGGTATCGACGGGGAGATCGAATAGGGGGTGACGTGCAGCGCTCCATCCGGGTCGTTGTGATTCTGGCCTTCTGGGTGGGCTTGACGTCCTGCCGGGCGACAGAGCCGACGGAAGGTTCCACGCTCGCGGTGCGAACGTCGACATTGCCAGCTGGCGGCGCCCCATCTACGTCAGTCGAGGCTGAGATGGGAGGAACTCCCCCTGCGGAGGTCCCTGCAACCTCAGCCGACAGGGCAACGCCGGGATTCGATCTCGGCACGGTTCAACTTCCGGAGGAATGTACGGAGCCTCCCTACGAGGGCATACCACCACCGGGGTGGTTCGAGCCGTGCAGCGATTTTTCATTCTCGGCCGACGGCCGATACCTGGGCTTTTTCTTTGGCCCAGAGACATGCGGGCGGGGGATCTACGTCCTGGACACCCAGGCGGGAGAGGCGGTCTATGGCACCGACCTTGGGGGCGGGCACAGATTCGAGTTCATGGTGAACGGCAAGGTCCTACTCGGCATCGGCCACTGCGAAGGCGGGAGCATGTATCTGCTTGACCCAGAGACCGGCAATGCCGGAAGGTGCGCTGGTAGCGGCCACCGCGGTAGAGCAGCACTTCGGACACCGGGGATCGCGCACCGCTTTGGGCAGACCGCCCCAGCGCTGGAAGGTCTCCCCGGGGCAGTACGGCCCGCAAGCCGGGCGGTCTCCCGGGTGGACCTGGCATAAGGCGGCTGAAAGAGGATACCACCAACGAGCTTTGCCCATCCCAGTTTGGGAAGGAGGCAGCTATTGAGCTGTATACCCTCCATCGACAGCTAATGCTTCCCCGACGATAAAGCTGGATTGGTCGGATGCCAGGAAAAGAATTGCATGGGCAATTTCCTCCGCCCTGGCCACTCGTCCAATGGGCAGCTCGCGTGAAACTTCAGCCAGATACTCGTTGATATCAGGCCGGTCAATCCCCGAACGCTCTTCCCATCGCTTGACGTAAGTATGCCCAGGACACACAGCATTGATGCGAATGCCTTCCGCTACATGATCCAATGCCATAGACTTAGTGAGTAAAACCACCGCCCCCTTGGAGGCGCTGTAGGCGACCATGCTTTTCGTACCCACCAAACCGGCTTCAGAGGAGATGTTAACAATCACCCCTCCACCATTTTTTCGCATAAAAGGAATTGCTGCCCGGCTCATCAGGAAGACGCCCTTGACATTGGTATTCATTGTGGCATCCCAGGTCGATTCATCTGTATCTTCGGCCCGTCCAAAGGGGACGATCCCGGCATTGTTAACCAGGATGTCCAACCTGCCGAATCGATCGATCACGCTTTGAACGGTCTGTTGGCAATCCTGGGCGGAGCGTACATCACACAAGTGGAAGCTCGATTCAGCGCCTGATGCGTTGACCAGCTCCTGGGTTTCGATGGCACTATCTGCCCGGTAATCGGCTACCGAGATTTTTAACCCTTCGCTCGCAAATAGCACTGCGGTGGCTTGTCCAATCCCGGTATTGCCCCCCGTTATCAGCGCAACCTTGCCATTCAATGTCATAGCTTCTTCTCCTTGAATTACGGATCTACGAGAAACGATGTGGCGGTGTAGCAGAAGTGAGCCTGGTAAACCCTGGATTGGAGACCTTCCTGGGCAGAATCGGTTGTGGGCATCAAGAGCTTGGCGGACCGACCTCTTGGCCTTCAACGATTTCTGGGAGATGCTGCTGCCTACGACGAACGAAAATCCCTTCAAAAGAATACAAGATAATTGCCGCCCAAACAATGGCAAAACCAACCAGCCGTCCGAGCGAAAACGGCTCGCGGAAAACCCACACACCAATGAGGAACTGGAAAGATGGCTCGATATAATGCATTACCCCGATCGTTGTCAAAGGGACGCTTTGCACGGCTGAAGAAAACAGCAGCAAAGGGATGGTCGTCACACCCCTGTGCCGATGAGCAACAGGTTGGTTATCCAGTTAACGTGTAGAAAGGCGCCCTCTCCCGCCGACTCAGAGTAGATCAGGAAACCCAAGGCGGGCAGTAACAGGACCCCGGCCTCTAAGGTTGGCCTGTCAGCGAACTCAGCGGAGCCATCTTTTTGACAAGAGTATAAAGGACAAAAGAGGACCCCAGAACCAGGGCAACCCATGGCAGCGACCCAACATCGATTGTCAGATAAAGTAATCCAAATACCGCGATCCCAATGGAAATCCACTGCAGCGGACGCAGACGTTCTCGCATCAATACCACACCCATAAATATCGTCAACAAAGGGGTGATGAAATAACCAAGACTGACTTCAACCACTGCACCGGTGTTTACGGCCCAAATGAAAGTCAGTACCGAGATGGTGATCAAGACAGAGGA
>JBBAAB010000311.1:0-2719 GCA_041658445.1 Thermoleophilia bacterium | reverse complement strand
CTGCGTCATGACCACTCTCATGGCGATTGTTTCGGAGCGTACCCGTGAGATTGGACTCATGAAGGCCATCGGCGCCGACGACAGAAGCATTGTGCTGCAGTTTCTTGCAGAGATACTGATCATTGGGCTGTCGGGCGTTGCTGCCGGCCTGGTCGTCGGCTTCATCCTGGCTCAGCTGCTCGGACAGGCCGTTTTCGGTTCCTTCATATCGTTCCGCATGATCGTGCTTCCCGTGACGCTGATACCTTCGGTAATCGCTTCGCTTTTGGCAGCGGCATTGCCGGTACGGATGGCGGTGAGGGTGGTTCCTGCCCAGGTGTTGAAAGAGGAATGAATTTTCAAGGAGACAAGAAATGAAAAAGATCGTGCTAGAGACGAAAGGTCTGACGAAGAGGTTCGGCAGCGTCATCCCGCTGGATGGGGTGGACATGCAGATCATGCAGGGGGAATGGGTCGCGATCATGGGACCGTCCGGTTCCGGCAAGACCACGATGCTGAATCTCCTGGCCTGCCTGGATACTCCCACTGCAGGGCAGTACATCCTGGACGGCGTCGATACCTCCACATTGAACGAAAGGGAACGGGCGGTCGTAAGGCGGGAGAAGATCGGGCTGGTCTTCCAGCAGTTCCACCTCGTGCCCTATCTTACGGCGCTGGAGAATGTTATGCTGGCCCAGTACTACCACAGCATGGTCGATAAGGATGAGGCCGGGGAAGTTCTGGAACGTGTGGGGTTGGGCCACCGTACCGGCCACCTGCCTTCCCAGCTTTCCGGGGGTGAACAGCAGCGGGTCTGTATTGCGCGGGCGCTCATCAACCAGCCCGCCATCATCTTGGCCGATGAGCCAACAGGCAACCTCGATGAAGCAAATGAAGAGATTATTCTCTGTTTTTTCAAGGAACTCCATGCAGAGGGGCGGACCATCATCCTGGTTACCCATAACCCGGAACTGGCGAAGTTCTCGGACCGGGTGGTGCGATTGCATCACGGGAGGGTTGAGTGAAAAGGATTTGCGGGGCCTTAAGGCGACTGGCCTTTCCCCTTGCAGCCGCCGCCGTCGCTCTTGCCTGTGCGGCCCTCTTGGCCGGCTGCAAGAAGGAAACACAGCTGAAGATTGGGGAGAAGGCTCCCGAGCTCGCCGCTCTCGACCTGAACTACGGTACGGTGAAGCTTTCCGATTTTCGGGGGAAGGTGGTCGTGCTGCGGTTCTGGTCAACCGGATGCAAGGCGTGTATTGCCGAAATGCCGAAAATAGATGAGTTCAGCAAGAGGTACCAGGACAGGGGCTTGGCGGTGATTGCCGTAAACGTGGGAGACACGAAGGAGAAGGTGGCCGATTTTGTCGAGAGCCTGAAGATTTCATACCCGGTCCTTCTCGATGAGGCGAACATTACCGCAAGGAAATATAGGGTTACCGCAGTGCCGACGACCTGTTTCATAGACAGGAACGGGATCGCTAAAAAAATCGTCTTCGGCGAAATGATACAGGGCCAGATGGAAAAGACCGTTAGAGAATTGCTGTGAAGAGTATGCAGCCTGGAGTTTATGTCTGTTCAATCCACCTGGCCACCTAGCTGTCGATAAGGAGAAGAACCCATGAAGCGTCTGTTAATTAGTATTTTTCTGATTTTGTCATTAGCTGCGGCGGCCGTCTGCCAAGCCGAACCTAAGCCCCACAAGCCGGGCGCTGCCGACAAATGCCAGGTCTGCGGGATGTTGGTCGCCAAGTACACCGATTTTGTCGCCCAGCTCCAGTTCAAGGACGGGACCGCGCTCTTTTTCGACGGACCGAAGGACCTGTTCAAGTATTACCTGGGGCTCGCCGCTCCCCAAACTGGCAGGAAGCCGGCGGACGTGACCGCCGTGTTCGTGACCAGCTACTACACCCTGGCCCCCATCGACGGCCGCAAGGCGTATTACGTCACGGGGAGCGATGTCTCCGGGCCGATGGGAAGGGAGCTGATTGCCTTCGAAAATGAAGCGGAGGCCCGTGAGTTCAAGAAGGACCACAAAGGGAAGGCGGTCCACCGCTGCAAGGAGGTCTCCCCAGCCATCGTTAAGGAGCTTGACCGTTGACGGTGCGCCGCTCCACGATCTTTCTGACGGGGACAACCGCGCTTCTGGCGGTGTTCGTAATGTTGCTGTTGAGTTCCCGTTTTGCAGCGGAGGCCGCTCTCCCTGCCCTGTCCCGCAAGGCGGAACTGGTGCGCAGCCTGGAACTGACAGATCTCTGCCTGTTCACCGAAGCGAGTTACACGCGGCACCTGGCTATGACCGACCTGAACACGCCTTTCCAGGATGCGCCCGTTTCCTTTGAGCACTTTCCAACGGGGGCACTGGCAGAGCCTCCAGCCCGTTTGACGAGGTCCCATGGCAGAAATGATTGAACGACAGCGGCATATCATCGATTTCACCCTCGCTTCGCTCCTGCGCCGCAAGGGAAAAAACGGCGCCCTTCTGCTGGTCTACACCCTCATAGTCTTTATTCTCGCCTCGGTCATCTTTTTTAGCCATGCCGTCAGGCGGGAAGCCGCCCTGGTGCTGCAGGACAGCCCGGAAGTCATCGTGCAGCGGACCATGACCGGCCGCTACCAGCCGATTCCCCTCTCTTACGCCGACACAATCGGGTCGATACGCGGGGTGATTTCGGTCCGGCCACGGCTGTGGGGATATTATTACGACGCTAACTTCCTGGCAAATTATACCCTTGTGGTCCCT
>JBBAAB010000310.1:0-2719 GCA_041658445.1 Thermoleophilia bacterium | reverse complement strand
CTACAATCGACGTTCGTTATGCGGGCGTAACTCAGCGGTAGAGTGCGACCTTGCCAAGGTAAGGGTCGTTTTGAAATCCTTTAAAATCCAATAGATTACTGCTTGTCTTCGGGCCTTGGTGCCACGTCGGTGCCATCTTTCCTTTTTCTGAATGCATCCCTCTCGTCCCGTGAGTAGTGCTTCCGCGTCGTCTCAAAATGGGTATGGTCGAGTTCCTGCCGCAACTCGTCGGCCATTTTCCGCTCAAGGTCGCGGCGCTTCTGTGAGACCCGGGAGTGCCGGATCGAGACGTAGAGGCAAACGTTGATGTTTGCCTGCCGTGCGGCGTCCCTCCAAATTTCCGAGGCAAGGTTGGTCGTGAAGGGTCCTCCCTGCGAGTTCGTGAAGAGCCATGCATCGGGGAGCTTGTCGCGGGTGCTTGCCACGAGCCGGGCATACAAGTTCGAGGAGAGCGCCTTCCACGAGGTTACGCCGGTCTTGGTTTCTTTGAGCTTGCGCTTGCGGGTGAAGGCTCGCTCAATCCGGATGCCGCTGTCTTCGAGGTCGCGCGCCTTCGCCGCGATCATGGAGCCGGGGCGGACGCCGGTCTCGATCATCGTCTCGATCAGGAGCCTCGCGTAGTCCGGAATGTGTTCCAGCACCGACGCCTGGTCAGCGGGGTTGAGCCACCGGACGTCTGCCCTCGGTACGGGAGAGGTCGAGGGAAAGGGCGGAACTCGCTCGATTACCTCCTGCTTCTGGAGCCACTTGAGGCAGGACTTGAACCCCCTCAGGATGTCCCTCACGGAGTTCTCCGATAGCGGCCCCTCGCCGGGGCCAGGCTTTTGGTGCCGGAACTGTTCTTTCGGAGTCCCGTCCTTGTTCCTGCCTTTTTCAAGAAGCGCCTTATGAAGCTTCTGGATGTCGAAGCCACGGATGTGCCGGATGTCCATCCCACCGAGCACAGGGAGGACGTGGAGCCGCAAGCAGGTCTCCTGGTGCAGGCGGTAATCTCCATCGGGGTTCGCCCGTTTGAGAAAATCGAGCCATCCCTTGCAGACCTCGGAGAGAATCAACTTCTGCCGAACGTCCTTCTTCCACCGAGTCGAGTCGAAGCGGTGCTCGTCCACCTCCCTGCGCATCGCCTCCAGCGTTCGCAACGCGGAATCGAAGGAGTCGAAGGGGTTTCCGTTGATGTCGGTGAAGATCCTTCCGGGGGAACCCGCTGAATCTTTGAAGGCGCGGGCATCCACGAAATACCGCTTGGGATTCGTGAGGCACTCTGCGCATTCGAGGTCCAGTATCTTCTGCCTTCGATTAGGGTGCCTGACCTCCTCGAACTCTCCGCCGCACACCGGGCACTTCTCTTTCGTCCGAACGGAGCCGAGCATAAAGAGTTTGCCTCCCCCTGATGGATTTCCTTCCGGAGTTGAGTGCGGGAACACCGCAGAAAAATGGACCGCCGGGAAATCAAGTGCCTCAGCTGGCGGAAGCCCGTCCGTAACGCATTCGAAGGATACCGCCGGCATGGGCATCAAGTGCGCAATATCCTCGTAACGCCTAAGAATCTGCTCCATATATGGCGATATTAAGGCAAAACGCTATAATGTGTCAACGTTTATTTGTGTCGGTGTCTAATTACGCCGAATATTTGCAAATCTTCTTGGCGTGTGGGAATATTGCGGCGTGGATAATGTGACGTTGAACATTCGTTTCCTGCTCTGGCGTGAGGGTGTGGGACGAGGGGAGTGGGCCGCCAAGCTTGCGGACCTGCTCGGAAGCGACATCCGCCGCTCTCAGGAAATTCTCAGTGGTGGCGTTGATCTTCAGCCGGCGGAGGTCGCCCTGATCGCCAAGGCATACAAGGTCGCCATCAACAAGCTGCGAACGCAGAGTCTGGTCTCGGAAGAGATGGTCGACGTATTGACTGCCAACATCCGGCACCTGATAGACGGCTTGGCGCATGGACAGAGAAAACATTTCGCCGCCGAGCTCGGAGTCGACGTAACGACGGTATCCAGGTGGAGCAGTTCCGCCCAGCGTCCGACAAAGACGAAGTTGAGGCGGATCTGTGGTTATTTCGGCCTTCCGGTGGTCACGGACCTAGAACGCGATCCCATGTTTCTCTCCCTCGATCCCATCACCGGAACCGAAATGAGAAGTTGGCTCCACGAGCAAATTGATGGAATGGATGCGGACACCCTTCGAAACCTGTTCCCGGCCTTCCAGAGGCTTCTGAAGAGAGGATAGCGAGTTGTCGCAGGTCCGGCGTCACGGCCAGTGACGGGCGACCGGGATCTTCTTTCCATCAAAAACCTCCCGTTTGATGTTGAAGATCCTGACACCGAAAGGGTACGTGGACCTGCCATCCATTCTTGGCACCAGGAGCCGAAATTGCCTTCTGCGTCCTACCGCGTGTGCGTCGCCCTCAACGCTGTCAGATATTGGATCGCGTGGCCTATTGACAGCGATCCTATCATCTGATATATTTCGTTCATGGACGCCGCTGGATCGATCAGAAAACGAACTACGGATCACCTGCCTACCGAGGATTACCCCGCCAAGATAAAGCGTCTCCGGGCTCGCCTGGGGCTTACGCAAGCCGCTTTGGCACAAGAACTTGGCGTTTCGTTTCCGACGATCAACCGGTGGGAAAACGGAAAATCCCGCCCCTCCCAGCTGTCTTGGAGCCAGATTCTGAAGTTGGCGGGCGAACTGGACGCCGACCGAGTTGCGGAGC
>JBBAAB010000309.1:0-2730 GCA_041658445.1 Thermoleophilia bacterium | reverse complement strand
CGAAGGCCATGATTGTGACCCGTTCAAGGCTACATGCCGTCCGGTACAAGATCGCCGTCGATGCGTACCTCAAGGAAAAGGGATATCCATTTGAGGCGCTGGTGGCCTTTTCGGGCAGCGTGGAAGATGGCGGCAGTTCGTACACGGAGTCGGGGATGAACTCAGAGGGGAAAGGCAGGACGATCGGCGAAAGCCAGACGGCCAAGGAGTTCGAACGGCCGGAGTGCCGATTCCTGATCGCGGCCAACAAGTTCCAAACCGGCTTCGACCAACCCTTGCTGCACACCATGTACGTGGACAAGAAGTTGGGCGGGGTCAACGCGGTGCAGACGCTGTCGAGATTGAATCGCATCTACCCCGGGAAGCGCGGCACGATAGTGCTGGACTTCGCCAACGAGTCCGACGAGATCAAAGACGCGTTCGAGCCGTATTTCGAGACCACGCTGCTATCGGAGGCCACGGACCCGAACCTGCTCTATGCCATCCAAAACCGGCTGCGGGACTTTGGTGTATTCACAGACAGAGAGGTCGGCGATTTCGCTCGGTTGTATTTCGATCGCAAGACCACGCAGGATTGGCTGTACGCCGCGCTTGCGCCGGTCACCGAACGCTTCAAGCAGCTATCTCGGGAAAAGCAGATCGATTTCCGTGGCCAGCTCGTCGACTACGTAAGGTTGTACGCCTTTCTTTCGCAGGTGCTGACCTTCGCGGACCCGGACCTGGAGAAGCTGTACGTGTTCGCCCGCCACCTGCGGCGTTTGCTGCCCGTGGAATGGGAGGAGTTGCCACGCGAAGTACAAGACCACATCGACATGGAGTCCTACCGGATCCAGGAAACGGGCAGCGGGCGAATCGGCCTGGGGCCGAAGGGCGGTAGGCTGGACCCACAACTCCCAAAGGACAAGTACCTGCCACGACTAGAGGATCTGGAGCCGCTCTCGGTGATCATTGCCGAACTCAATGAACGCTTTGGGCTTGACCTTGGGGACCTGCATCGGCTGACCCTCAGCCAGATGATGTCGAACCTGGACGGCGATCCAGCCTTGGACGCCAGCGCCCGGGTGAACACGCGCGAGAACATGAGGCTGGCCTTCGAGCAGAAGGTTGAAGATGCGATCCAAGGAATAGTCGAGTCGAACTTCGACCTGTACAAACGCATTACCGATGACCCAGCCTTTGGCGAGGCGATCAAGAGTCTGCTCTTCGACCAGTACCTTCGATCGCACCGTCAAGCCGAGGAGCTCCTGAAGCAGCCTGAGTCGACCACGTTGGAATTCAAATCCAGCCTTCGCTGGAACGTCCGAGATGAGAAGATGGACGAGCTGGCCGTGACCCACGCCGTGCTCAAGACAATCGCCGCCTTCTTGAACACAATGGGCGGCGACTTGCTCATCGGAATTGGCGACGACCGAGCCGTTCTAGGAATCGAGCACGATCAACTGGAGAGCGACGACCAGTTCATGCGTCACCTCGCTCAGGTTGTCCGGAATGCCCTTGGCGACCGGGCGGGGACCTGCATCAACCCCACGACGCAGATTGTCCAGGGGAAGACCGTTTGTCTAGTGAGTTGCCAGCGCAGTCCGGAGCCTGTGTTCCTGAAGTGGAAGGCAACGGAGCAGGACCCGGAGGGGGACTTCTTTGTGAGGAGTGGGCCGAGGACGGATCGATTGGCTCCGGAGAGTGCCACTGAGTACATCCGCACTCGTTTCCCATCCTGGGCACGAGGGGCAGCGGCTTAATGTGACTTACGTGCTCGTAGAAGGTCGCCGCCGCAGTCGCTGCGGGAGTCGTACACGTACCCGACGCCAAACTGGATTTCGTTCTGGCTGAAGAAGTCCTTGCGCCGGGCCGTGCTGTTCATCCACAAGTCGAATGCCGTCTGCGCCCCGTTCGCGGCGTCACCGGTCACGTGTGAGCCACCGCCGATCAATGACACGGCATAGCCTAGGCCCGCGCCGCGATCCGCCTCGCCACGCGCCGCACGCCTTCGGCGAATTCGTCCGCCGGCGTGATCAGGCTGATCACCAGGTACTCGCCTTCAGGGAAATCGAAGAAGAAGCCCGGCTGGACGACGAGGTGGTCGTCCACGAGCAGCTGGTAGGCCAGCTCCTCATCGTCCTCGCCTTGTGGCAGTTGGAGGACGATTGACCAGCCGCCCTCACGTGGGAGCAGGCGCGCTGAGGATCCCTTGCCAAATGCCTGCTCGGCGGCGCGCTGGTTCACCTCCAGGCGCTGGCAAATCTTGGCCTGGATCGGGCCACGCCTCGGCAGGAGCGCCTCGGCGGCTAGCTGGGCCGGCGTCGAGGCCGAGAGGTACGCATCGGCGATGAACTCCAGCCACGCCGCGGCCGCGGGCCACGCCAGGAGGCCCCACTCAGGCGCATTCAGTCTGGGTGCTCTCGGCGCCTTCTTATACAAGACAACAAAAACGATGTCTTATGGTACAATCGATATGGGAGGCGGCATGCCAGAGATTCTGAACGAATGGACCTACCGGCAGGCCCGATCAAGCCTGCGATCCGCCGGGTCGTTTCGCCGGGTCGCCGAGCTGGCGGGTTCCGTCGCTGAGTACGAGACGCTGCGGGCCGGAGGCGGCTTGTCGCTCAAGCTTGTCTCGCTCGAGGATCTCGGTCGGGCGCTGGTCAAGGGCAGGATCGCCAGGGGATGGAGCCAGGCGCAGCTGGCGCGAGCGCTCGGCATGCACAAGCAGCAGGTGCAGCGCTACGAAGC
>JBBAAB010000308.1:0-2743 GCA_041658445.1 Thermoleophilia bacterium | reverse complement strand
CATGCGGAACCTGACTCGGCTTGACCTCGTGGAGCCGATTCTTGAGTTTGTCCGCTCGGGCCGACCTTTCCTGGGCATCTGCCTCGGTTTGCAGCTTCTGTTCGATGAATCTGAGGAATTCGGCCCTCACGAGGGATTCAAGTTGATCCCGGGCAAGGTGAGGGCCTTTGATCGGAACATGGGGCTGAAAATCCCCCATATGGGATGGAACACGGTTTCCTTTCGTCAAAAGGCCCCTATTTTCAGGGGAATTGAAGACGGCTCCTTTTTCTATTTTGTCCATTCGTATTATGTGGCCCCTGAGGATCCTTCAGACGTGGCCGCGGAATCCGAATACGGGATAACTTTCACTTGCGCGATTGCAAGAGAAAATGTTTTCGCCGTACAATTCCACCCCGAGAAAAGCCAGGACAACGGGCTGAAGATTCTGTCCAATTTCACCGCGCTATAGTGTGTGGTGTAAGCCTGTACTAGGGAGCAACAGCAACCTGTGTTAGAGAGCGCTCGAAAAATAGTGGATAGCCCACAGGCCGTCACGTCAAAGAAGATCCGGAAGATTATCATCGAAGAATCCAAGCGGGCAAATGTCGGGCATATCGGTTCAGCCCTTTCCGTGGCTGATATAATCGCGGTGCTTTTCGAGCACGAGTTACGCCTTCCCGGCACGGACGACCCTGATCGCGATCGATTTATTCTTTCCAAGGGACACGCGGCGTTGGCCCTTTATGCTGCGCTGCACCTCAAAGCCATCTTGCCGCTGGATCAGTTGCAGACCTATTGCTGTGATGGAAGCTTACTCGGGGTACATCCGGAGCACCAATTGGACGGTATTGATTTCTCCACGGGATCGCTGGGGCATGGGTTGGCCTTCGGCGCAGGGGTCGCGCTGGCCGCGAGCCTCGGTGGGCGAGCCTACCGGGCCTTCGTCCTGGTCAGTGATGCCGAGTGCAATGAGGGCTCCCTGTGGGAAACGATCATGTTTGCAGCCCATCACAAGCTGGCTAATCTTGTAGCCATCGTTGACAATAACGGGCAACAGGCGCTGGGGAAAACCAAAGATGTGATAGACTTGCATCCCCTTGGCGAGAAATGGCGCACTTTCGGGTGGAGAGTCCACGAAGTAGACGGCCACGACCCGGTGGAATTAAGGGATACTTTGGCAAGGTTGGAGACCTCCAACGGCCCGCCCAATGTTGTTGTGGCTAATACGGTTTGCGGAAAGGGAGTGTCCTTCATGGAAGGCAAGGTGGAGTGGCATTACCTGCCGCTCTCCGACGACCAGTATACGCAGGCGCTCAGAGAACAGGAGGCAAGCGAGCTGTGAGAATTGCCTGCACAAAGGCCCTTTCTGAAATTGCCCAAGACGATCCCAGAATTATGCTTCTGACCGCGGATCTGGGTTTTATGGTTCTGGAAGAATTTGCGGACGCGCATCCGAAGCGCTTCTTCAATGTGGGGGTAGCCGAAGCCAACATGATCGGACTTGCCACTGGGCTGGCAGCTTCAGGCTATGTCCCTTTTGTTTACTCCATCGCTACCTTTGCTTCCATGCGCGGCTATGAACAGATACGAAACGGGCCCGTCCTTCACAACCTGCCTGTACGAATTATCGGCGTGGGTGGCGGATTTGAATATGGCCACGCGGGAATCACACATCACGCGCTGGAGGATTTGGCCATAGCTCGGGTGCAACCGGGGCTTACCGTCATAGCGCCAGCGGATCACGCCCAGGCGTCCAGGGCTATTAGAGCTACGTACGATCTGCCAGGGCCGATCTACTATCGCATCGGCAAGAAGGAAGATTATACGCTTCCCGGCCTGAACGGTAGATTCACGTTGGGCCGGGCTGAAACCATCAGAGAAGGTTCGGACGTCCTGATTCTCGCTCTCGGAAGCATCGCTGCGGAAGCGGCTGAAGCTGCGGACAGATTGTCTCGGGAAGGAATCCAGGCAAATCTGTCGATCATATCCTCTCTCAGGCCCGCGGCGGTTGAGGATATTCATCAAATGCTGAAGCGCTTTCCTCTGGCAATCACCGTCGAAGAGCATTATGTGGACGGCGGCCTCGGCTCCCTGGTAGCTGAGATTGCTGCGGAACGAGGGACTTGCTGCAGGGTGGTCCGATGCGGCGTCAAGACTCTGCCTGCGACCGTATGCGGTGGCGAGGCTTGCCTGCGTGAGGCAAACGGCCTGTCAGCCTCCGGCATATCAGCCCGCGTGATAAGTGCGCTCAAAGAGCTTGGACGATGATGGACGACCCGCACGTCTCAGTCATCCTGCCCGTGTATAACCAGGCGGATCACGTTAAACACATTGTCGACAGCTACCTTGCCGCGCTCGACAACTTGAAGCAGTCAATCGAGATTATCCTCGTGGTCAACGCGAGCCGCGATGGTTCCCTGGAAAGGTGTGATGCTCTGGCCAATTCGTGCCCTTCACTCAAGGTTCTCAACAACAATCAGCCGGGATGGGGAAGAGCGGTGAGAACCGGTCTTGCAGCAGCGAGAGGCGGATTGCTGTGCTATACCAACTCCGCCCGGACCAGTTCATACGCTCTGGCGCTCCACATCATGCTTGCTTTGGCCAACCCAGGCCTGGTGATAAAGGCAAACCGCAGGCTCCGCCATCCCTTTGTCAGAAGAGTAGGTTCAGTGCTCTACAATGTTCAGTGCAGAACCTTGTTCGATCTCCCAGTCTGGGACGTAAACGGCACGCCGAAAGTCTTCAGCCGAGAGGCGCTCGA
>JBBAAB010000307.1:0-2750 GCA_041658445.1 Thermoleophilia bacterium | reverse complement strand
ATAGAGAAGAATGCCTATCTTGGCGGACGGGTTGCACAGCTTCACAAGTATTTTCCCAAGCTTTGCCCTCCATACTGCGGTCTGGAGATCAATTTCAAGCGTATCAAGCAGAATCCGAAGATCAGCTTCCATACGCTGGCGGAGGTAAAGACCATTTCCGGCAGCGAGGGAAACTATCAGGTCACGGTTCAGGTAAACCCGGGCTATGTAAACGAGAAGTGCACCTGCTGCAATGATTGCGTGGCGGAATGTCCCGGAGAGCGCGCCAATGATTTCAATTACGGGATGGACACAACCACGGCGATCTATCTGCCCCACGAAATGTCTTTCCCCATGCGTTATGTTCTGGACAAAAGTGCCTGTGGAGCCGGTTGCTCCAGGTGTGTGGACGCATGTAAATATGGCGCCATAGATCTGGACATGCAGGCCAGGACAGTCGAGTTCAATGTAAGCAGCGTGGTCTTTGCCACGGGATGGAATCCGTACGACGCATCAAAGATCGAGAATCTTAACTTCGGAGTCGCGAAAAACGTCATCACCAACGTGATGATGGAGCGGCTTGCGGCACCCAACGGACCGACGCAGGGCAAGATTGTCAGGCCTTCCGACGGCAAGGAAGTCAAGAACATCGCTTTCGCGCAGTGCGCCGGCAGCCGGGATGAGAACAATCTCGATTACTGCTCGTCCATCTGCTGCATGGCCTCGCTCAAGCAGGCTACCTATCTGAGGGATTGTTATCCCGAAGACAGCAAGGCGACGATCTTCTACATCGATCTGCGTGCCGCCGGCAAGTATGAGGACTTTCTCATGCAGGTAAAGGCGGACGAGAACGTCACCATGACAAAGGGTAAGGTAGGCAAGATCGAGGAAGATCCGGCTACTGGTGATGTCACTGTCACGGTCGAGGACATTCTCGGCGGCGGTAAAGTTGAAGCTACGTTCGACATGGTTGTTCTGGCGGCAGGCATGGAACCCGCGGCCAAGGGAGCCAATCTACCGGCTGATCTCGTTTACGAAGCCAACGGTTTCATGGATTCGCAGCAAAAAGTCGCCGGCCTGCATGCGTGCGGTGTCGCAAGAAGCCCCGACGATGTGGCTACATCGGTGCAGGATGGCACCGGTGCGGCTCTTAAGAGCATTCAGAGCAACGGCGGCATACCAAAAACCGCCGAGGCTGTCGAGATGTCAGGAGGTAACTAGACATGGCAGACCCTAAACTCGGAGTTTATATCTGCTCTGACTGCGGCATCGGCGAGGCTCTCGACACCGAGAAACTGGAAAATATAGCAAAGAACCAGTATCGGATCGAGATAGCCAAAACCATGCCATTCCTTTGCAGCCAGGAAGGCGCGCAGATAATCAAGGATGACATCAACAACGAAGGTGTGAACAAGATTGTTATCGCGGCCTGTTCGCCGCGGGTTAACAGTGACATTTTCGATTTCGACCCGGCGCAATACATCACGGAACGGGTCAACGTCAGGGAACATATTGTCTGGAGCCAGCTGCCGGCTGCTCAGGAAGAAGAACCGGCACAGGAGGCAGGAACAGAAGCACCTCCCGATGCTGTCAGTAATGAAGCAGCCGAAGCAGCACCTGCCGGGACTGCACCTGAAACCGCTGAGGAGCCGACAGAGGCTGCTAAACCGGCGGTTAATGAAAACACACAGGAGATGGCCGAGGATCATCTGCGCATGGGAATCATCAGGGCGCAGAAATCCGAACCGCCTGAGCCGGTTATCGAAGCGGTAGAACGGACCGTTCTGGTCATCGGCGGCGGCGCGGCGGGTCTCACGAGCGCCCTGGAGTCCGCCAAAGCCGGCTACAAGGTTATACTTGCCGAGAAAGAAGCAGTGCTCGGCGGGTGGGCCGGCAAGATGTACAAGATTCTGCCGGACAAACCTCCTTTCGAGGATGTGAAGACGCCAGACATAGATGAGAAGATCGCGGCCGTCCAGAGCCATGAAAACATAACCGTACTTATGGAAGCCCACATAGACAGCATCGCGGGCATGCCCGGCCAGTACGACGCCACTATAAGCCATAACGGCAGCACGGAGACGCACAGGATCGGTTCCGTCGTCATGGCTATAGGCTGGAAGCCCTACGATGCCGGCAAGCTGGAGCATCTTGGTTATGGCAAGTTCAAAAACGTGGTAACCAACGTCGAGGTCGAGGAAATGGCCGCGGCGAACAATGGAACTATCAGCAAGCCGTCAGATGGTCAGCAGGCAAAACGGGTCGCCTTCCTGCAGTGCGCCGGACAGCGTGATCCCGAGCACCTGCCTTACTGCTCATCTGTCTGTTGTATGACCTCGCTCAAGCAGGCCCTGTATGTCACTGAGAGCAACCCGGACGCCAGCGCCTTCATCATCTACAAGGACATGCGGACCCCGGGCCTTTATGAGAACTTCTACAAGGCCGCTCAGAACAACCCGGGCGTAATGCTCACCAAGGGTGAAGTCGTCAGCATCACAGAAGATGCGTCAGGCAACATCATTCTGGAGATCGACAACACCATCCTCGGCGAAAAAGTTCGCATCGAGGCCGACATGCTGGTGCTTGCCATCGGCATGGTCACCAACATGCTGCCGGAGGGCGCAGAAAAGGTCACCGACCTGACCCCTGAGTACGTGGGGCAGTGGAAGGAGACCGAGACCCAGGACGGCATCATCAAGGAAGTAATCGCCGACCCGGTCGTGCTCAACCTCGCCTACAGGCAGGGTCCGGAGCTGCCATACCTTAAATAT
>JBBAAB010000306.1:0-2758 GCA_041658445.1 Thermoleophilia bacterium | reverse complement strand
GCTTGAAATTCTTGTCGCCGCCGCTACGGGCCAGCCGGCACCGCGCATTCCGGTATTCTGCAACCTGCTCGATCAAGGCGCCCGCGAGCTGGGCATGCATGCGGAGGCGTATTTCCAGAGCGGGGCCCAGGTTGCCGACGCGCAATTGCGAATGCTGCGCCGCTATGGGCACGATAACGTCTGGTGCCTGCATTATGTCGGCAAGGAAGCCGAATTGCTGGGCTGCCGGGAAATATTGTTCGCCGATGACGGCGTGCCGAATGTCGCCGATTTTGTCATCAAAAGCTGGGACGACATCGCCAAACTCGAGATTCCCGCCGACATCACCCAACATCCGGCCTGGCAATCGATTGCCGAGTGCCTGGCGCAATTGCATGACGAGGTCGGCGCGACGCACCCGATTTGCGCTTATGTGACCGCATCAACCACGTTGCCGGCGATATTGATGGGCATGGATAAATGGATGGAATTGTTCCTGCTCGGGCCGGACGATCTGCGTGATGAATTGCTGCGCAAATGCTCGGATTTTTTCCGGCTGCAAATCGCTGCGTTACGTGCGGCGGGCGCCAATGTGTTGGTGTATTCGACGCCGTTCGGGTCGCCGTATTTTGTCGGCAAGGACAAAGTTAAAAGCATCGTGCTGCCGTGGATGCAGCGCGATTTACAGCCGGGTGGCACCGCCGATGTCGTCTATTACTGCGGCATGGCGCCGTTTAACGAGGTCATCGACCTGGTCTTCGATGAGCTGGACATCAAAACCCACTATATCAGTCCGCTGGCCGACCTGGCCGAAGCCAAGCGCCTGGTTAATACCCGCGGCTTGACCTGCGGCGTCATCGACGACATTAAAATGATCCGCTGGACAGAGCAGGAGACGCGCGCCGAAGTCAAGCGCATCATCGACATCGGCAAGCCGGGCGGCCACTTCCTGTTCGGTACCGGCGTGATGCCGCTGGCGATTCCCGAAGCCAATATTCGCGCGATGCTCGATGCCGCTTTTGAATACGGGCGGTTGGCATGAAAGGCCTTAGCCAACAGGCTAAGAACCCGCCGCCGCTGGCGATGGTAGGTTGCGGCATTCTCCGCAATGAAGTGAATTTTTTAATCAATAAAAATGCCTGGAATGTGCATACCCATTTCCTGGATTCGGCCTTGCACAATTACCTGAACCGGCTGTCCACCGAATTGAACAATGCGCTGGAAGAACACGAGAAACTCGGCGAAAAAACCGTGGTGTTTTATGGTGGTTGCCACCCGTTGATGGAGAATTACCTTGAAAGCCACCATACCTGCCGCACCGAAGGCCAGAACTGCATCGTCATGCTGCTGGGCTACGAGCGCTTTATGCAGGAATTGGAAAAAGGCGCTTATTTTCTGCTCGAGGATTGGGCCTTGACCTGGGAGCCGATGATTACGGCCTGTTTCGGCATGAACATGTCTGTAATACGTGAGATATTTCACAGCAGCCATAAGTATATACTTGCCCTCAGGACGCCGTGCAACGGCGATTTTAACGAAGCGGCCGAAGTCGCCGCGCGCTTTGTGGACCTGCCGCTGCAGTGGCTGGATGTCGACTTGGGGCAGCTGGAGTCGGTTTTGGCCGACGCCATCCAGCGTCGGCTCGGCCAAGAACAATGAACGAGGGACCATCCACCCAGGACTTGCAGGAACGCGTCGCGTACCTGGAAAACCGCGTCCGTAAAGTCTCCGAAGAAAAAGCCAACCTGTACCTGGTCCTGCACCTGATCGAGCTGTTGAATCCCTTGGCCGGCATCGAGGGCTTATTACAGAGCCTGATGTCGGCCTTGTGCGGCAGCCTCGGCGGCACTAATGTCGAGATTTATTATCTCGACGAAGGCAATATCCACTACGCCAACCTGTCCGGCGAGCATCGCGCGCTTGAACGCATCGACGATGCGCTGGTCGCCGAGGTTTTTGAACATCATCAGTTTATCGAACACCGGACCGATGCTTCGCACACGCTGCTGGCTAACGACGCCCAGCCGGTAGCCTGCACCTGGGTGATGCCGCTGCTGGTGGGCGACGAACTGCTCGGCGCCATCAAAATGTCCGATTTGCTCGGTTCGGCGCAGATGCGTGCTTACCTGTCGCCGTTTTTTTCACACATGGCGCTGATTTTGACCAACGAAATCAAAACGCGGATCGCCGAAGCTGCGAATAAAGCCAAGAGCAGTTTTCTGGCGACGATGTCGCATGAAATCCGCACGCCGTTAAACGGCATACTGGGTATGGCGCAATTGCTGGCCTTGCCCGGTTGCGACCCGGATAAGCGGCAGCAATACGCCGGCACTATTTTGTCTTCAGGGCAAGCCCTGCTGGCGTTGTTAAACGATGTGCTAGATTTGTCCAAAATCGAGGCCAACAGGATAGACCTGGCCTATTCGGCGGTTAACCCGCAGCACATCATTAATGACGTGTGTTCGTTGTTTATCGAAAGCGCCCGGCAAAAGAACCTGGCGATGAGCGCGGCCTGGATGGGTCCCGAGCGGCAATGCTACCTGCTCGACCCGCTACGGCTAAGGCAGATGCTGGCTAACCTGGTCAGCAATGCCGTCAAATTTACCGACCAAGGCTATATCCGCATTGAAGCCCGTGAAGTGGCGTGCGTTGGGCAGCAGGCAGAGCTTGAATTTTCGGTGACCGATAGCGGTATCGGCATTGCCGCCGAGCAGCAGTGTTTGCTGTTCAAGCCCTTTACACAGGTTGACGGCGGTTCGACGCGAAACTACGGCGGCAC
>JBBAAB010000305.1:0-2758 GCA_041658445.1 Thermoleophilia bacterium | reverse complement strand
AAGGGGGAGTATCAGTTAACGACCGTCTTTTCGAGACGCTCGACCCGACTACGCGCGCCTACGAGTTCGAAGGCAAGACGTTTCTTTTGACAGACACAGTGGGTTTTATCCGCAAACTGCCTCATCAGCTGGTCGATGCTTTTCATTCCACGCTCGAGGAAACCCTAGTGGCGCACCTGATTGTTCATGTTGCCGACGCCAGCATCCCTGAAGATGAACTCGAGGTAAAGACAGGCTCAGTTGACAAGGTGCTCGATGAAATCGAGGCCGCCTCGATTCCACGACTTCTGGTACTCAACAAAACCGACAGGCTTGATGCCGGCCAGGAATCATTTCTGAGACGTATATATCCCGACGCGGTCTTTATATCGGCGCTGAGCGGTGATGGTCTGGAAGATCTCAAGCGGCGCATCAAGGATTTCTTCGATTCCCGCATGATCAGTGTCGAACTCTTCTTCCCGTATGGAGACGGACGTTTGATCGGCGACATCTATCGACTCGGCGCCGATGTCGAGCTTGAGAATACGCCTGAGGGTGTCATCGTGCGTACCCGCCTGCTCGGCGAAGACGCTGCCCGATTTGCCAGATTCAAACGCTGAGAATTAATCTTCGTAACGCATGTTTACCCGACAGTCTTCTTTGGTAAAATGAAAATATGAAAGTACCACTGCAAATACTACATCCTGAAGCGAAACTTCCCGGATGCGCCTATGGTGATGGTGACGCCGGAGTTGACCTGTCGAGCGTCGCTGATATAACCCTCAGGGAAGGGGAGAGGGCGCTGGTTCCCACCGGCATCGCGGTTGCAATCCCCAACGGCTACGCCGGCTTCGTACAGCCGCGATCCGGGCTGGCCGCCAAACACGGGATAACGCTCACCAACTCACCGGGATTGATAGACAGCAACTACCGTGGTGAAATCATTGTCATCATGCAGAATACCGGGCACGAAGATTTCGAGATCAAGGTGGGTGATCGAATCGCCCAGCTGGTAGTTGTGCCGGTCGAGCATATCGAGCTCGAGCCGGTTCAGAAGCTTCCCGAGTCTGATCGTGGCGACGGCGGCTTCGGCAGCAGCGGTAAATAACGCCTTCAAACCGAATCTCTCGCCGCTATCCCGAATCAGTGAATAAAAAAGTCCTCCCCGGGTATATGGAATCATGGCCGTACAATCAGCTTTCATGAAAACCGGGAAAGGAGTCATTATGCTTGATTTGACCACACAAGGGGTGTTCAGCTGGAACGAGTTGCTCACCAAAGATGTCGAGGCTGCCAGGAAGTTTTACACGGAGGTACTAGGCTGGACGGCAGCAGCCTTCGGCTCGCGGTCGGGACCATATGATATACTCTCCCTTGATTCGGGACGTGGCGCAGTCTGGTAGCGCACTTGACTGGGGGTCAAGGGGTCGCCGGTTCAAATCCGGCCGTCCCGACCATTTCGATAATTCTATCGCCTCTGCTTTCTGCTGGTGACTATAATCTCTGTCTTTTGCAGCGGAACGAGATCGCGGCGGTAACTTTTATGAACCGCCTGGACTTCCTGTTTCAGCTTTTCCGTCGTGGTTGCCACTTCGCTCCTCAGCCCATCTATTCTGGAATGCAGGTCCTCTATATGCTGTTCGAGTTCGATGACTTTCTCAACGCCGGCAAGGTTCATGCCCAGCTCAGTAGTCAGGCGCTGAATATATCTCAGGCGCTGAATATCCTGTTCTGAATAAAGGCGCGTGTTTTTGGGAGTGCGGGCGGGGCTGATGAGCCCTTTCTGCTCATAGATGCGAAGCGTCTGGGGGTGCATGCCGGCCAGTTCAGCGGCCACCGAGATCATAAAGAGCGCCGTAATATCCTGTTTTTTCTTTACATTAGCCATTATTTTCAACCCATGCAGTCATTTATTATTTTAATTCCTCGCGCGGATTCTCGGTCCTTAATTTCGCATAGCTTTCAATCGCTTCTTTCTGGGCCTTGGTCAGGTCGGTGGGAACCACAAGTTTAACTTTGACCAGCAGGTCGCCATTTCCCCCTTCTTTTAAGTGCGGGGCACCTTTGCCCTTGACCCGCAGCATTCTGCCGTTCTGGGTACCCTTCGGGATCTTCAGCGAGATATTGCCGTTTGTCGTCGGTACTTCGACTTTCGCGCCAAGAGCAGCCTCGGGGAATGTGACCGGCAGGGTGATGATCAAATCATCTCCGCGACGGTGGAACATCTGGCTTGGCGCGACCTCGACCTTGACATAAAGGTCTCCCGGCTGGCCGCCATGTGCTGCTGACTGGCCCTTGCCCTTGAGACGGATCTTGCTGCCGGATCTCATGCCAGCGGGTATCTTGACTGTATACTTCTTGGTGGCACGGACGGTGCCGGTGCCCGAGCATCGATGACAGGGTTTCTCTATGACAGAACCACGCCCGCCGCAGCGCAGGCATGGCTGGCTCAGAGCAAAAAATCCCTGGTTCTGGGCTATCACGCCTCGGCCGCCGCAATCGGGGCAGGTGACTGGAGAAGTTCCCGGTTCCGCGCCAACGCCATGACATGCGGAGCACTGTATATTTTTATCTACCGCAATTTTTGTGGTGACGCCTTTGAGGGCGTCATCGAAGGAAAGGTTGAGGACGTAGGTTAAGTCTGCTCCACGGGCGGGAGCCGAACTCCCTCCGCCGGATCCGCCGCCGAACATGTCGAATATGCTGGAGAAGCCACCTGCTCCTGCTCTTCCGGGCCCGCCGGCACCCTGGGAGCCGCGAAAGATGTCTCTGAACATGG
>JBBAAB010000304.1:0-2767 GCA_041658445.1 Thermoleophilia bacterium | reverse complement strand
TGACAGTCGTGCTGATAGCTGCTATTGCTGTTTTTACTTGGCGCGCCTATACAAGTGTGACACCGTGGGGATGGGCCTGAAGAGACCGCAAAAGACAAGGCAAAGGCTGCCCAACACGGCATGCAGGTGACGGTGGGGATTCTGCGGCTTTTTCAAGCATTTTCCACGCCCGAACAGAATCCTGTTCCCAAGCAGAATCCACGCCCCCCAGCCGCCGCTAACGCAAACCGTCAGCCTGCTCCTGAAAGAGAAAGACCTCGGAGAAGTAGTGTTGTGTTAGTATCCATTATCTCTTCGCCCGTGCACTGGCCAGTGCTCTGGGTTCGATCGAACGAAGGAGGCTAAGATGATTTCGACCCAATTGTTACGATACTACCCTCATTTTTCAGGCCTTAGCGATGACTACCTGGTACGAATCGCGAACATCAGCGACAGCAGGCAGTTTAATGCTGGAGATGAGCTGTTCGTCGAGGGGGCTCCTGCCACCCACTTCTGCCTCATCATGTCAGGCGAGGTCAACATCATCTACAGGCTCGGTGACGGCCGAATTGTAGTTGCTGATACGCTGATCAAGGGTGATGCTTTCGGCTGGTCGGCGCTTGTAGAGCCTCACCGAATGACAGCAAGTTGCGTCGCGAACAACATCGGTGAATACATTGCGATCGAAGCGGAGGGCTTCCGTCATATATGTGATGCGGATCCGGCGTGTGGCTATCGTGTGGCTTTGGGGCTGGCCAAGCTTCTTAGAGACAGGCTGAGTGCGTTGAGGGTTCAGATAGCAGCCACCCGTTGAACTGACGAAAAGCATTCTCTGGCATGCCGCACCCAGGGTGTTCGAGGCATCAGCCAGCACGCTTGAAACGTGATCCCCCTCCCAGCCGCCCAAGAAGCGATCGCGGAGCAGCCTAACAACTCGCTGGAGCCGACCAGGCCAGGCGGGTGCTGTTTTCCGCCCGATACTAGCCTTGGCTGGCCGGGCGGCTCAGCTCGAGGCCGATAAGAATCGCTACTCATGAACCTCAATGCAATATGGAATCTGGTGTATTGAATTCATTGAACTAATGGCGGCTGAGCACCTAGCTCGCCAACAAGCGATGAAGGAATCGGAAGGAAGACACATGAGAAAGGTCAAGTACGAGGAAATGCTTCCGCACGAGTTCGAAGAAGCGCTCAGGCAATTCCCCGTTGCGTATGTGCCTGTCGGTTCGCTCGAATGGCATGGGCGGCACCTGGCACTCGGCAACGATACACTCAAGTCGAACGGTATTTTGCTGCGAACCGCTGAAAAGTACGGGGGCATCGTCGTTCCCCCAACCTTCTGGGGACACATGGGGCACTGGAAGCTCGGCTGCCATCCCGGGCTTCCACCTGAAATCGTAGATGGACTGTTCACTGCGGTCTTTCAGGGCTTGGTCACGGTCGGATTCAAGGTGGTCATAGGCGTGACTGGACATGACGTCAAAGAGCAGGTCGATTCCCTCCAGAAAGCGGTCACCAGCATAAGTGCGGACGGCACAGCGGCCGGTTTTGCGATGATGGAAGGGCTTCTGTACGACCTGCCGGGTGACAAGATGGATCATGCTGCACATTGGGAAACCTCCATCCTAATGTATCTGCGCCCGGACTTGGTGGACATGGATCGCATCAAGAACGAAGTGCTGACCACCGAGGATGGCGCCAAGGAAGCAGGCATATGGGGCCGCGACCCGCGTACGGATGCATCGCGCGAGTTGGGAGAGAAGATCGTCGGTCGGATCGCAGACAACATAGGCAAGAAAGCTCAGGAGTTGTTGGCGGGGCTGCGAAAGTAGTGTCGGAGAATGCTACCAATGGCGAACAACGGCTCCATTGGACAGCGGCTCCGCCGGTCGGAAACCGACGCGTTTTGCCAGAAATAGCGCGAAAATGAAATGGAGTCTCGCCTGTCCCGCCGCTGCCGCAAGCCTGACCGTTATATCAAAGAGACGCCCTACCCGGGCGTCTCTGCTTTTCCGACCCAATATCGGCCAGCCTGGATAACCATCTTATCCGGTACATCCGCCAGCACGATGGCCCCGTTGCCGATGCGCACCCCGGAACCGATATTCACCCCTATCGTCGTTGTTACTCCCATGCCTATAAGCGTCCGCTCGCCAACGTGGACGTGTCCCGCCAGCAACGCGCCGGGGGCGATGTGTGTGTATGCCCCAATTTCGCAGTCGTGTGAGACTACCGCGTTGGTATTGACCATGCACCTCGGGTGGAGAACTGCTTCTGAGCCAACATAGGCGTTGGCAAACACCTGCACCCCATCCCCCACTTTCGCGCTCGGCTCTACGGTCGCCCGCGGGTGAATCAACGCGGGGAAATTGAAACCAGCACTTTCAAGCAGCTTAAAAATCCCCACGCGCACAGTAATATCAATAATCCCACCCACGCCGTTAGCTGCCAGTTTTACACCCTGTTCGACAAGCACCGCAAGCAGCACCCTCGTTCCCAGCACCGGGAACCCAAGCACCTCCGTCCCAATCGCGGGATTATCGTCCACGATACCGGCAATCGTCCACGCGCCGATCTGCTTGACCATATCCAAGATGGTTTTGGCGTGTCCCCCGCCACCGAAGATCAACAGGTAGGGCTTCTCCGACGGGGGCAGCACAAGGTCAAATTTCTTTGTTGTACCCGCAGCCTGGCGGACAACTTCCTCCGTCACCAGCCGGTCGGTGGGCAGGGTCACCAGATCAACACCAAGAGATTCGGCCAATGCTCGTGCCGGTTTGGTTATACG
>JBBAAB010000303.1:0-2798 GCA_041658445.1 Thermoleophilia bacterium | reverse complement strand
CACAGCCGGCCACGACGCTCTGGTATCACGACCACACTCTGGGCATAACCCGCCTGAACACGATGGCGGGGCTTGCCGGTTTCTATCTGCTCAGGGATCCGGCTGATACTATCGCGCCGCTGTTGCCGAGCGGTCAATACGAGGTGCCACTGGCGATACAGGACCGTTCGTATAACGCCGACGGCTCCCTCTGGTTTGACAGCGCCGGTATTAATCCGACCATTCACCTGTACTGGGTGCCCGAGTTCTTCGGCGACACCATCATCGTGAATGGCCGGGCGTGGCCGAACCTGAACGTGGAACCACGGCAGTATCGTTTTCGTGTGCTCAACGGTTCGAACGCGCGCTTCTATAACCTCAGCCTGTCCAACAAGCAGTCGTTCACGCAGATCGGCTCAGACGGCGGTTATCTGCCAAGTCCGGCTGTCATCAAAAGCCTGCTGATAGCTCCCGGTGAGCGTGCTGACATCCTGGTTGACTTCTCAGCTATGGCTCCTGGAACCAGGCTGATCATGACCAACGATGCCAAGGCGCCATACCCGAACGGAGCGCCGGTCGATCCAAAAACGGTCGGAAAGATCATGCAGTTCACCGTGACGGCGGCTCCCGCGGTAGCGCCGGCGCCGCTGCCGGCGACGCTGAACACGATGCCGGTCCTGACACCGGACAAACCGGTTCGGACCCTCACCCTGAACGAGGTTATGGGGCCAGGTGGACCGACCGAGGTACTGCTGAACGGTCAGAAGTGGTCGGCCCCGATCACGGAGACACCGCAGGTCGGCTCTACGGAGGACTGGCAGATCGTCAACATGACAGCGGATGCGCATCCGATGCACCTGCACCTGGTTCAGTTCCAGGTCGTCAGCCGCCAGGCCTTCAATTTGAAGCAGTACGACAAGGACTGGACGGCCCTTAACGGGATGCCGCCGCTCATGGCACCCACGATACCGCTGGCGGCAACGCCTTATCTGAAGGGCAAAGCGGCACTTCCAGCTCCGAACGAGCAGGGATGGAAAGACACAGTCAGGATGAATCCTGGTGAAGTCACCACCATCCGGGTTCGTTATGCGCCACTGGATGCCGTTGGCGCTGCTCCTGGTCTGAACCAGTATCCGTTCGACCCCACGGTCGGGCCGGGATACGTGTGGCACTGCCACATTCTCGACCATGAGGACAATGAGATGATGAGACCGATGGCGATTACACCGTAGCGGTTTTGCAGAGGCCGAGCAGCGGACGTCGCTGAAACAGGTTAGCTGATGTCATGGCGTCGGCAGTGAAGCCGTAACAGTTGTACAGGAATACAATGAAGAAGAAGCAGGGCCGCGCCGCAGGCGCGGCCCTGCTTTATAAGCCTTTTGGAGCAACGGCTATTACAGGGCGGCTTGTTCAATAAAGTCCTTTTTCACGCAGTTTTATCCTTTTGACTAAACAAAAGCTAAATTTGTTTGTACAATTGTACAAATCTAAGAAAAATCATTCTATACAGAAGTACAAAGATAATCCCCAATGGAATGGGGATTATTTATATGTATAATCATATAGATTTCCGTCGGGCTCCTGCTTCCATGGTACGGATCAGGATATCGTTCGCGCTGAAACCATTTTTATCCAATAATATAGGGGCTTCGCACCCATGTGCCGACTTAGCGCCATCACATCAGCTGAATATTTCTCCCCCATGGAGAACGTCATGGCCCTGAACACCATGAAGGAAGGCCACGACGGCTCCGGATTGGGCCTGGTCCTGCGCGATCTGGGTGGAGATTTTGAGAACCTGAAGCAGTATCCGATCCTCTCGGGTATCTGTTCGCGGGACGGACTGAAAATGCTGGACGCCATCATGATGACTGAAGGTTTCCGTGAAGTCCATTTCTGGGAGCCGGACATCGACGCCTCGGCGCCGCTGCCGGAGCTCGGCCAGCGCGATCATTACTTCGCCAAGGCTTACGAGTATCCGCCGGCGATGAAGAACCGTTCGCAGGCTGACAGGGAAGAGCTGCTGCTCGATACGCGGCTGGCGCTGCGCGAGCTGGGGGAGGAGGACGAGTCCATCTTCGTCTTCTCATTCTACCCGGACACGATAACGCTCAAGGAAGTCGGGGACCCGCTGGAGCTGGGCCGCTTCTTCCGGCTGGACGACGGCTCGCTCGAGGCGAAGATCATCCTTGCCCAGGGCCGGCAGAACACCAACTACGACATTTACCTCTATGCCTGCCACCCGTTCTTCCTGCAGGGCTACTGCACGATGACAAACGGCGAGAACACGGCTTTCGTGCCGATCATGGAATTCCTCACCGGCCGTGGTTTTCCCGGCTATATGGGATACAATTCCGACTCGGAAGTCTTCGCGCACATCCTGCACTATACGCAGAGGCAGCTGGGATACCCGTTGACTTATTACAAGGACGTGATAACTCCGCTGAAGGATTCCGAGATCGATAGCCGCAAGGACGCCGCGGCGCTGAGGCTGATCAGGCGCTCGCTGCGGCCGCTCTGCATCGACGGGCCCAATTGCACTATCGGCTCCACCCCGGACGGGTCAGTCTTCATGACTCAGGACGCCAAGAAGCTCAGGCCCGGCGTGATCGGCGGCGTCCCCGGCAAGTACGCACTGATGAGCGAGGAGTGCGGCCTGGACGAGGCCGTACCGGAGCGCGATAAAACCCAGGACTTTTCACCCATGAAATACGACATGGCGATAATCAAGCCCGGCGCCGGGGAAATGAAGAGATGGAACCAGCTGACATACTAGACCAGAACCACGAACTCTCTCTGAGAGAGTTGCCATATATCAT
>JBBAAB010000302.1:0-2806 GCA_041658445.1 Thermoleophilia bacterium | reverse complement strand
TTGTTGTCTATTTGGTGGGTGGCGGAGTCAATAATCTCGTTGATCGAGACCTCGGTTGAGCGCTGCTCATCGGCTAAAAACTCTTCGTAGGTCTTCGTCTGGTCATCCGCTTTAACGTTACGCTTACTTAGTCGTTCGTAACGGATCTTTGGTTCAGCGTTAATTGCCACCAGCACGAATCCCGGTAGATCTTTTAAATGTTCCACATCGGTTTCCCGTCGCGTGCCATCGATCGCTACTATCTCTGAAGTAGCCGCCGTCGCATCCGCCGCCATAATTCTTGAAAGTAGGTCTTCCCCAAACGCCCCCCGCAGAATTTCTGACATCCGAATAAAGTTGTCTCGAGTCTCTTCTAACTTCAGCCGCTGGATAACATCCCGCAAAATATTCGAAAAAGTAAACATCTCGGCACCATACTTTTCGACCAGATAGGCCGCGGCCGTTCCTTTACCAGACGATATTCGCCCAATAAACGTAATGATCTTTTTATCTTTCATCTGATATTTTATATTCCCGATAGGTTACTTTTGCTGCATCGAGCATGCGCCGCGACGCCACCCAGATATCTTGATCATGATACTTGTCGCTGGCGTACACCACTTCTTTAATACCGTTTTGGATAATTGTTTTAACACACTCATTGCACGGAAACAGCGTGCAGTAAATTATACCACCCGCAACTGGCCCATTGGCGTTGTATACCGCGTTCTCTTCGGAGTGACAGACGTAGGCGTACTTCGTCTCTAAAAAGCTACCCTCACGTGCCCAGGGTAGAGCGTCTGAGTCAATTCCGCGCGGCCAGCCGTTGTAGCCCAATCCCAGCACCACGTTCTGCTGATCACAGATCACCGCTCCCGCCTGAGTCGACGGATCTTTCGAACGCTGGGCGATCACAAAAGCGATGCGCATAAAACACTCATCCCACGAGATGTAATTTTTTCGTGCCTCATCCATAAATTCAGTATACCGTGTTTTTGCTTAAAATCATTGACAAGAATGCGGGTTTTCGTCAGAATAGGAGCGCCAAAGCCCCCTTGGGCATTGGCACAGAAACCACGGAAGGAAGGAGAACGGTATGTACCCCAACGGGTACCACACCGACGTCGACGACTCACACGGTGGACTCGACGTGCGGTACCTGCCCAACCAGGCAGTACTGCCACGCTGGCTTCACCTGATCGGGGTCGCGGCGTTGTTCGCCGGATGCATCTGGGCCGGACTCGGCCTGGGCATCCTGGAGGCCAACCATCGGGGGCCGTACCAGTACACCCAGCAAGAGGGGTGGACGCTGGTGCACAACCTGATGGAGAAGGCACGGGCGGACCGCAACTACACCCTCGCTGAGGTGAACGCCGACACCGACGAGGTATGGCGGATTCAGCAAGCGACGCAGTGGAGCTCGCGATCAGCCCCGGTCGAGCGCGGTGCCATTGGCACCTTGCGTGACCTCGCAGCCACCAATCTGGCACAGCGCACGCTGATTCCAGACTGCGAGGCCAAGACTGGCTCGATCAACCGCACCCAGCACACGTTGATCACACAACAGGCCCGCGTGGCCGTCGCGAACAGCTACGACGACAAGCACTGCCTGGCGGCCACGGCCGACTGGGGAGGGTTCCTCCACACGATCGGCCTGATGTATCTGCTGGCACTGCCGTTCGCGTTGATTGTGCTGCTGGGCCGCGGTCTCGTGGCCAGCCGCACCCTCAACGAGGCGATCGGCATCTGGCAGACATCGGGGCGGGAGCTGATAGCAGCAACCGTCTTCTGGCCGATCGGAGTGCTGGCGTACCGGCCGGACTGTCAGGTGCTGTATCGCGCGGTCAACGACCTCGCGGCGGCGCGTGGCAGTCGCGAGCAGTTCACGCCGATCTGGTCAAACAGTCGGCCGACCTGCCCGATCTGGCTGGGAGCCGAAGCCGAGGTGATGTCGTACACCCTGCCCGGACGCGAGCTACTGGCCGCGATCTGGACTCGGGCCACGACACCCACCCCGCAGCCATGGCCGCAGCGCACCTGGAGCCTGGGCAGCCGGCTCCTGCAAGCGAGCTACGCCACCGTCGCGCTGTGTGTCATCTTGCCCCTCGGCAAGGTGTGCGCTACCGACGGCAGCGTGATCGTGACGGACACCCTCGGCGACAAAGGAGCGCCGAGTCTCACCTTGAACCTGGGAGACAGGGATTGGCGGGTATGGCTCTTCGGGGCAAACCAGCCCAAACCCCTGCTCGAAGGGTCGATGCGGGTCGGCAGTCTGCAGTGGGGTGAGCTGCGCAGCAGCCTGGGGCCCTACGCCCAGGTAAGTCTGCACAATCGCACCCTGCAGCAGTGCGGCCTCAGTGGGTTCTTCACCGCCCCCCTCGCCGGAGGGATGGCAGCAGGACCCTGGTACCTCGGTCTGACCCCCCAGAAGGGCGGCGGGATCTTCAACGCTCCCAACAGCCGCCTGCTCTGGGACGCCGGACCCGACGTGAAGCTGGGGATCGGCTGGTCGATGTCGGCTGCCCACGGCGCCCGACCCGGCCTGATGGTCGGCCCCTACGCCCAGTTCAACCTGGGCACCAACACGCAGCTCCGGCTGCGTTGGGCGGATGACCCGCGCCACTACGACGGCCAGGAAGGCGCCCTGATGGCCGAGCTGTACTCGCGGTTCTAACCCGCGTTTACGCTCACAACGCCCGCGAGGGCCGGTTCCGTCTGGAACCGGCCCTCGCTGCTATTTATTGACACTTATTAAGCAGATAGGTATTGTTTTGCGCAGAGGGAGCGAGTATGGCAAGCCATAGCCAAGGAGGCAGCCGACAGCACA
>JBBAAB010000301.1:0-2806 GCA_041658445.1 Thermoleophilia bacterium | reverse complement strand
GGGCATCACTACAGACTACGCCCACGTCGACGCGATCTGCATGTGGTTCATCAAGAATCCGGAATGGTTCGATGTCATCGTCACCGACAACATCTTCGGTGACATCATCACCGACCTGGGCGCAATGATACAGGGCGGCATGGGAATCGCCGCGGGCGGCAACATCAACCCGGATGGCGTCTCCATGTTCGAGCCGATTGGCGGCTCGGCGCCCAAATACACGGGTCAGAATGTCATCAACCCGCTGGCTGCGATCGCGGCGGTGCAGATGATGCTCGAGTTTCTGGGAGAAAATGAAGCCGGCGCCGCGGTTGAGAGAGCCATAACTGACGTAACCGCCAACAAACTGCAGAGCCTGGCCGTGGGCAAGACGGGTTATTCGACCACGGAGATAGGCGATATGATAGCGCGGCTCGTTCGTGAAAGTTAAACCGGCCTGAATGGGAAGTTAGCGCCGGAAAGTCCTTGAAAGGAGTCTCATGCCGATACCGGAGGTCTCAAAAATCTGGATGAATGGTGAGCTGGTGGACTGGAAGGATGCAAAAGTCCACATACTCACGCATGCCCTGCACTATGGGTCGGGCGTTTTTGAAGGCATACGGGCATATGACACCAAAAAAGGGACACATGTCTATCGCCTGACGGAACACATCAAGCGGCTGATGCGCTCGGCAAAGATCTACATGATGGACGTGCCGTTCAGCACCGAAGAGCTGGTGCAGGCGACCAAGGACGTCATAAAAGCCAACGACCTGGAGAGCTGTTATATCCGGCCCATAATCTACCGCGGCTACGGCGAGATGGGGCTTTTCCCGCTTCAGGCTCCGGTTGATGTAGCGATTGCGGTCTGGCCTTGGGGCACATACCTGGGCGACGATGGTATCAAGCATGGTATCCGCGCCAAGATATCCTCATTCCGGCGTTTTGGGCCCAACAGCATGCCACCGGCGGCCAAGGCCACCGGGCAATACATAAACTCCAGCCTGGCCAAGGTTGAAGCGGTCAAAGCGGGCTACGAGGAAGCCATATTGCTGGACGACCAGGGCAACCTTTCCGAGGGCTCAGGGGAAAATCTTTTCGTGGTCAGAAACGGTGTTGTGGCGACTCCGCCTACGTCCTGCGACGTGCTCGAAGGCATAACCGCGGACACGGTTTTCACAATATGCAGGGACGAGGGTATTCAACTGGAGCAGAAGGTCATGGTTCGCTCCGATCTGTATGTGGCTGACGAGGCGTTTCTTACAGGCACCGCGGCCGAGATCGTGCCGCTGCGCGAGGTGGACGACCGCGTCATCGGTGAGCCGGGCCCGATCACCAGGAAGATACAGGATATCTTCTATGGGATTATCAAGGGTGAGAATGAGAAGTATGGGGATTATCTGGAGTGGGTGTAGGCAGGCGATCGCGATGCGGAAGCCGTCCGGGATGTTCCCCTTGCTCTCCCGATTCGCGTATTGCGCCTGTGCTCTATGCGGGACCGCTTCACGCGAATAGAGGGTCGCTGCGGGAAACATCCCGGACGGCTTCGACGGGTTGGACGAGTTTCATCCAGAAAACCGCTACACCGGTTAATGAAAGAAAACTATGAGTAAACGCATAGAAATATATGACACGACGCTTCGCGACGGGATGCAGCGGGAGGGGATGAGCTGCTCGGTCGACGAGAAGGTCCAGATAGCGCTCAGGCTGGACCGCCTCGGTGTGCATTACATCGAGGGTGGCTTCCCCGGTTCCAATCCCAAGGATGTGGAGTTTTATAAAAAGATGGCCGGACGCCGGCTGCGCACGGCGAAGCTGGCGGCATTCGGGATGACTCACAAGAGGGGCGCCAGGCCGCACCAGGATCCTCTACTGAAAGCTCTACTGAAGGTTGATACACCGGTAGTCACAATCGTCGGCAAGAGCTGGAAGCTGCACACGCAGAAAGTGCTGAGGGTCGGCCTGGAAGAGAATCTGAAGATGATAGAGGGGACTGTCGGATTCCTGGTGCGCAAGGGGCGCGAGGTGATCTACGATGCCGAGCATTTTTTTGACGGATTTATCGACGACCCGGAATATGCGCTCCGTACATTGAAAGCCGCTGTTGATGCTGGGGCAAGCCGCGTGGTGCTTTGCGACACGAATGGGGCGACGCTTCCTTCGCTGGCTGCGGAAATCGTCAGCCGGGTAGTGTCTGAAGCCGGTGTGCCGGTAGGCATCCATGCCCACAACGACGCCGACTGCGCTGTTGCAGTCTCTCTGATGGCGGTTGAGGCGGGCGCGTCCCAGGTTCAGGGGACGATAAACGGCTACGGCGAACGCTGCGGCAACGCGAACCTGGTCTCGATAATCCCGGCTCTCAAGCTGAAGATGGGGCGTGACTGTGTGAGCGACCAGCGGTTGACGGAACTTACCGAGACCTCCCATTACGTGGCCGAGGTCGTCAATATCAGCCCGGAGACGCACCAGCCTTACGTGGGAGAGAACGCTTTCGCGCACAAGGGTGGCCTGCACGTGAGCGCCGCCTTGAAGGACGCCCGCACGTTCGAACATGTGGACCCAGCGCTGGTGGGTAATCGGCAGCGCATCCTCATCAGTGAGCTATCAGGACGGGCGACGGTGCTCAGGAAATGCACTGAGATGGGCCTGGACTTAAACGAGGATAAGGATACGCTCAACCGCCTGCTCAAGCGGCTCAAGGACAAGGAGCACGAGGGCTATCATTACGAAGTCGCGGACGCTTCGCTCGAGCTCTTCCTGAGGCGCGAACTGGGCATGCACACGCCGACGGTCGAGCTGGACAACTTTCGCATCATCGTTCAGAAGC
>JBBAAB010000300.1:0-2816 GCA_041658445.1 Thermoleophilia bacterium | reverse complement strand
CCCGGTAGGCGTGGCAGCGTGACGCGGGTTCGACGTCAAGGCCAAGGTACAGAGGATGCGGCATCAGCCGGGCGTCGGGCTGGGCCATGCCGTTGGCCCGGTAGCTGGACCAGCGATAGCCGCCGGGTTCGGCAACCATCGCGGCGCGCACCGGATTGAGTTCGATGTAACGCATGCAGGCCAGGAGGTAGCTTTCCGCCTGCACGACGCTTGACTTGTAGCGCCCTTCCCACAGGCTGCCGGTGCGTCGATACTGACGATTGGTGTATTGCACGTAGCGGCGGCCCAGCGATTGCATCAAGCGCGCCGGCGCGCCTGACACCGTCGGCGTGAGCAGCAGATGGACATGGTTGGTCATCAGTACGTAGGCGTGAATCGCACAGCCGCAATCGCGAGCCGCTTCTTCCAGCCAATGGAGGTAACACTGGTAGTCCTCCTCGGCGAAGAAGCACGGCTCGCGATTGATGCCACGCTGAACGATGTGCAGCGGGTAGTCGGGAAGAAGGATGCGCGGGCGACGTGGCATGTCAGGTGCTCAGAAAGTCAAATGTCTCTGACCCCTTTGGTCCGACGTCAGCTCCGTGCCGCGATGGGCAACGACAATTTCGCCCGTAGCGACATTTCTGAACGCAGCCCCGTAATAGCCTGCATCATTTGCTGGAGATTGTATCTTTAAGCGATCCCATCCAGCGGGGGCACCCGTGGTCTCGTAAGCAAGTTTGGCAAGTTGTACGTATTCAGCATTGGTTGGCATGGTGGGATCCTTTCGAAGTTAGCGATTGACTTGCGGCTTGACGACTGGGTCGCAAGCATTGCCGAAACGTTTGGTAACGAGCGCATGAGTGGTTAGGCTGCTTGCAGAAAGCCTATGCATCAAACAAGATGACCAGTCATCTGCTTCCACCGTATAAGGGTAGATTCGTCGCATCAGACCGTCGGGAATGTCGAACTTGACGGCGCTGGATTTGTTATATGCCGACCGCTTTCGATCAGCATTGTTTTTCCCCTCCACAAGACCGGGAAATCCAATTTCATTGCGATGCGTGACGGGGTCTCGGAAATATCCACATGCACCTTCAATTTCGAAAAAAGCCATATTCGGTTGAAAGTGTCGGTAATAAAGTAGATAGGACAGGGTCAGACTCCATTCTGGAAAAGTCTCCTCACTCCTGTTTTTTGGTTTTCTAATCCATGCCGCCTGACCGGGGGTGAAGTCCGTTGTTGTATCCGCCCCTCTGAACCCCGGCAATCCGCCCGCCCAGCCATAACCTGGTGTGATGGTGTACATCTCTCCGGGTGGAGTTCGAATCGCCAACTTGTTATCCAGTAGTCCGACGATGTTGCAGGTATATCGCTGGTGCTCTTGAACCTGTTTGCGTACTACCTTCACCCCAATTAGCCACAGGCCGCCATCCTTCAAGCCATCCGGCTGCACTGGCAGGTTGAAACGCTTGGCATATTGCGGACTCCAGGCCCATTCGACGATGGCAGCCTGATCTCCCAACACCGGGTCGGAGAGTTCGGGATGCAGTTTCTGTCGCTGATGGATAGGCAACGTCATGTTGATGGCTGAAACTGTCGGCGTTTTTCTCGCTGGCTCGGTGGCAACCGCCATAGATGGCAACACAGCCAACAAATATGAAATGGTTATGAATCTCATTGTTCGTTCCTTGTTTTGGTTCATCCCGCTCTCCTCATTTCAAACATCGCATCATTCGCCGCCGTGTCGACGGCGCCGTATCTCCAGCGCCGACTTTTGCCATTTCCCGCCAGGTCTCCCAGCCCGGAGGCCGGATTGGCGTCGATCTTCGCGTTGAAGTCCGCCTTGAGCTGCGTGAAGTCGAGCTGGATGCCGACATCCGTGATGTTCAGGCCGATCTCGTCGAGGTAAGGCTTGAGCCGCGTTTGCAGCACCAGGCTTTGATACACGGAATTCTTCAGCGCCTCGTAGCTCAGTTTCAGCATGTCCTGCGGGCTGTGCCAGAGGGTGATGGTCACCGGGGCATTGCCGTCCGGCACCGGCTGGAAGGTGCGACCGTTGAAGTGTTCCATGATGGTCAGCTTGTCGGCCATGGCCTGATATGCAGAGGTGCCGGCACTGATTCCGGTGTACCACGTCTGCATGTCCACCGTCAGCGCATGCCCGGCATAGGCGCCGGTGAAGGTCGCGGCCATCAGCGAGGTGTCGCTCCAGGCCTTGAGCAGCGGATCGAGCAGCGCCAGTTGCGCTGCCTTGCTGGTGGCCTGGCTGTACTGGGTGAGCAGCGCGGCGAGGGCCGCGCCTTCGGGGGTATCGAGGCTGGCGGCTTGCCTCAGGCTGCGCACTTGGCCGCTACCCTGGATGTCGGGCAGGGTGGTGGCTTCGGCGGTGACGGGGATCGTGTCGGCGAACTGGCTGTGGAAGCTGTCCACGGCCAAGTCGATGTCGGCCAGTTGCGCGGCGGTGCCGGCGTCGCCCTGGGTGCCGTCGCTACGGGTGAAGCTGCCCAGATCGGCGAGGACGTTGCCGTTGGCCAGCGGAACGGAGTTTTCAACCTTGGCGAGGTGGATGGCGGTGATGTTGAGTTGGGCGAGGGTCTTGAGTTCGGCGGCCTGGCTGATGCCGTCCTGGTTGGCGTCTTGCCAGACGCGCAGATGGGTCCAGTTCGTGTCGAGGGTATCGATGACGCCGTCAAGGTTGCTGTCTTCCTGGGCGAGGGCATCGAAGCCGTCGGCAGCCTGGCGGATCGGATTGCCGTTAGTGTCGAAGACCGGGGTGGCGTCGCCGAAGAGTTCGGCGCCGCTGTCTATCGTGCCGTTGTTGTTGCGATCCAGGG
>JBBAAB010000299.1:0-2818 GCA_041658445.1 Thermoleophilia bacterium | reverse complement strand
CGGGCTAAAAAATGAACGAATTTTTTACCCTAGCCACTCCTTCCGCGAAGAGTTTCCTGGACTAGAGCCTGCGGGCAGGTTTCCTGGCTCCTGGATTTGCACTTTGCCGCCGCCTTCCCGGACTTCAAGCCCAGTGGCTCACTCCCGAAGGAGCATTTGCGTCAAAGCTACCAGTTACAGTGGCGGGACCGCGCCGGCTTTTCACCGGCTTCCCTTGGACGCCCCTCTGGGCGACCCACAGGCTGAAGCTTGTATGTGTATGACTTAGGAATTATACGGCGGAGGTCCGGTTTTTTCAAGAACCGGCCCAGTGCCCTAGACGCTCGCCTCCGGGATAGTTTCGTCGAAATCAACATGCAGCATGCCTTTGCGGATGGCGTAACGCACCAGCTCGGCGCGTTTGTGCAGGTTAAGCTTCTCCATGATGTTGGCCTTGTGGGTCTCGACCGTCTTGACGCTGATAAACAGCGACTCGGCTATCTCCCGGTTCGTGTATCCCTCGGCGACCAGCGTCAGTATTTCCCTTTCACGCTCGGTCAGGGTGTCGTAACTCAAAGTGGGCTCACGGCCGTTCTTGAGCTTATCGAGGTAATCCTCGACGACCATCTTCGCGGCTGACGGGTACAGGAAACAGTCGCCCCGGTTCACGACATGGATGGCGTTGACCAGGTCACTGTCCGCGGCCTTTTTCAAAACGTAGCCCGCGGCCCCTGCCTGCAGCACCTGAAAAAGATACTCTTCGTTGTCGTGCATGGTCAGGACGAGGACCTTGACGTCCGGATTGCGCTTCTTGATCTGCTTGGTCGCCTCCATGCCGTTCATCACCGGCATGCCGATGTCCATGAGCACGATATCGGGTTTGAGTTCCTGGGTTTTTTGCACAGCCTCGCGGCCATTGCACGCCTCTCCCACGATATCGATGTCCTTCTGCTCCGAAAGCAGTTTCTCCAGCCCCGCGCGCAGAATCGTATGATCGTCAGCCAGCAGTATCCGTATCTTGCTCACCAGATGCCCTCCTCGGTTATTAGCGGCACTTCGATAAAAATGGTTGAACCCTCACCTGAACGGGATTCAAACTCGAGGGAGCCCCCCACAAGTTCAATCCTTTCCTTCATGCCGTGAAGCCCGAGGCCGCTTCCCTTTTCCTCCGAAAGCATGACTGCCTGGGGATCAAAACCCTTGCCGTTGTCCTCGATAACACCCTGCACAACACTTTCCCTGCGGCGCAGTGTCACGCGGCATTTGGTCGCCTCTGAATGCCTGGCGATATTCGTCAGGGCCTCCTGTACGACCCGATAAAGCACCGTCTCCATCTCAGGCGAAAGCCTCTGGATCATCGCCAAGAGCTGGACATCCACAGGGATGCCGGTGTTCTCGGTGAACTCCTTGCCGTAGGAGCGCAGCGCCGCCGACAGGCCGAGATCGTCGAGCACACTGGGCCTCAGCCTGACGGCCATATGGTGCACCTCGTTCAGCGTCTGGTGCGCCAGATGGTTGATGCTGTCCAGCCGCTCCTTGATCTCGGGTATCGAGTCCGGCACGAGCTCCTCGACCATTCTGATGCCTATCACCAGGCCCGTCAAGGACTGGCTGGTTTCATCGTGCAGTTCCCGTGCAATGCGCTTGCGTTCGTCTTCCTGCGCCTTGATCACCGATGCCGCCGCCCGCTTGCGCTGCAGCTCCAGGGAATTGAGCATCGAATTGAGGCTCTTTGAGAGTTCCTCGATCTGGGGGTCGTCGGTCACCTCCGGCACCCGTATGCCGCGATGGCCCGCGCGGATGGCCTTCATCGTCTCGGACACGTCATCAAGCGGCCGGAAAGCGAGCTTGACCATGAGGTAGTTCAAAAGGATGGAAAGGGCCAGGCCGCTGAACATGAACAGTATAAGAAACCCGATCTCGCCCCCCTCGAAGTATTTCTCTTCGAGGTAAAAACCAAAAACGGCCCCGCTTGCGATCAAAAACGAGTTGGCGATAACCACTTTCTGAAAAAGCGGCCGGCGTTTTACAGTGTCTATATAAGGGGAAATCTCAGCGTAGATGCGTCGCCCGAGTGAATCATCAGCTGGCTGCTCCGGGCTGATCTCACCGGCTGCGGCGGTTTCTGCCCCCGGTTCGGCGATGGGCCTGTTCAGGATTTCATGATGGGCGGTCAATTCCTGTTCGGTGCTGTCCATTCTTCCCCTGGGCGATTGAAAAGGATGCCCCGTCGGTGGCATAAAGCGGGCATGGGAGGCAGGAAATCACCATTCGAAGGTGATACGACGATGCCCCCAGCGCCGTATTCATTATGGTATCAGATGGATTGCCTTGAGGCTACGCCGATCGGACTTCCCCGTCAATTCGCCGATCGGCCGATAATTCTTAATTACGTGCCCGTCCGGGACGCGCTTCACTCAGTGGAACCGGCTTCTAGTCCTGTAATGAAACTTCCTTGTTCTTGCTTCCGGCCCGGCCGGGCTGATCCAGCAACTTTGAGCTGTCGACCTGAACCAGGGTTCCCGAGGTCAGATCCGCGAAGGTCGTTCCTTCCAGCTGTCCCGTCATCTGCGCCTGCAGGTCCCTGCAGACGGGCAGGAAGCGACAATCAGCTTCACGGTCACACTGGTTCGGCCCGCGCATGCACTGGACAAGCGTGATCGGACCCTCGATGGCCTCGATCACCTCGCGCAGATTGATCTCCTCGGGAGGTCTGGCGAGCATGACGCCGCCCTGGTTGCCACGCATCGTACGAATCAGGCCGGAACGCGCAAGGGTACGGATTATTGAAGGCAGGTACTTGGCGGGTATGTCCTGTTCGGCGGCTATATCCTTGGTC
>JBBAAB010000298.1:0-2820 GCA_041658445.1 Thermoleophilia bacterium | reverse complement strand
GATGTCGCGATCGGGGATGCCGCCCAGCAGGTGCGCGGCGATATCCTGCAGGTCTTCTTCGGCGCTGTTATCGATGTAGCGCGGGATGTTCAGGTTGTAGTCATTGGCTTCGATCTCCGCCAGGCTGACCATGCGCGCATATTTGGGGCTCTCGAGCTGGCGGGTGAAAACATCCACGATTTTGTGAATATCCTGGTGGCGCAGGCGGTTCTTGTTGCCATCCTTCATAAATCCCTGGCTGGCGTTGACCATAAAGATGCCCTTGCGCCCGGCGGCGTTTTCTTTATCCAGGACAAGGATGCAGGCGGGGATGCCCGTGCCGTAGAACAGGTTGGCGGGCAAGCCGATAATGCCCTTGATGTAACCTTTGCGAATGATGTTCTTGCGAATCCCGCCTTCAGCGCCACCGCGAAATAGCACGCCGTGCGGCAGGATGACCGCCCCTTGGCCGGTGCTCTTCAGCGAGCGCAGGATGTGCAACAGGAAGGCGTAGTCGCCGTTCTTCTGGGGCGGGAGGCCGTCCTCGAAGCGCCCATACAGGTCTTCAGCCGGATTAAAGCCATTGCTCCAGGCTTTGGTGGAGAAGGGGAAATTTGCCACCACGAAATCAAAGGTTTTCAGGCCTCCATCGGGATTTTTGAAGTGCGGCGTGGAGAGCGTGTTGTCTTTCCAGATGACCGCCGTGGGGTTGTCGTGCAGGATCATGTTCATCTTGGCCAGCGCGGAAGTCGCGTTGTCCATTTCCTGTCCGAAGATGCTGACGCCGTTTTCGGACTCGTCGGCGGCTTTGAGCAGCAGTGAACCGCTTCCACAGGTCGGGTCATAAAGAGTCTTGGTCTGGATCTTGGATTTGGCAATCCCGATCACCTTGGCCATGATGATGGAGACTTCGGCGGGGGTGTAGAACTGGCCCTTGCTCTTGCCGCTCTCGGTGGCGAAGTGGCGCATCAGGTATTCGTAGGCGTCGCCGAGCAAGTCATCGCCCTCGGCCCGGTTCCGGGTAAAATCCAGGGCAGGGTTTTCGAAGATGGCCACCAGGTTGGACAGGCGGTCCTGCATCTCCTTACCCTTGCCCAGTTTGTCATCATCGTTGAAATCGGCCACATCGATCACGCCCTTCAGGTCATTGGCTTCGGCAAGCCAGGCGATGATCTTATTCATCCCGTCGCCGATGTCCTTCTGCCCTTTGAGCATCACCATATCCGCAAACCCGCCGCCCGGGGGCACAACGATCAGCGGGTTCTTCTGCCCCGCGTATTTATCCGAAACATATTTGACGAACAACAGGACGAGCACGTAATCCTTGTACTGCGAGGCGTCCATACCGCCGCGCAGTTCGTCGCAGCTGGCCCAGATGGAAGAGTAGAGTTCAGATTTTTTTAGGGGCATTTTTCTTAATTTCCTGTTTCCAAATAGGAATTGCTACAAGTTCTTTAACAACTTGAGTATAGATAATATATGGAGCAAGGTCAAGTGGTTTGGGAAGGCAATATGGGCGTGGGAACGCTGCGCAGGCGCGCGGCCACTCTGGAAGCCTTCTGGTGGCGTCTTCACGCAGGTTTTCAGTCCGCTTCAACAGACTTTGTTCTCTAAGCCGGGGACTTCAGTTCCCAGGCGTATATAGCATTTAGTCTCCGAATGTTTTCACAAAGATTAAAAAACTGAAGACTTTTCCTTCGAATTCCTTGGGTGCCTTTTTATTTGGATTGTTTTTGCCATTTCTGATCTTCTTGCTTTTTCGCCCATTTGCTATTCTTGACAATTTAGAATTTTAGTTCTATAATGATTGCGCGGTGAGGGATATTTGAAATCCTTGCCGCAATTTTTTCGCACCCTAATATTTGGTCTCCGTTGAGATCCACCGCTGGATTGTTACTTGCTATGCTCAATACGCTCTCTCCTTCTGTTATGCCTGCCCCTCCCCGGGGCGTCCCCCGCCCACCCATCCTCCACCGCCGGCGTGGAGGCCAACCCTCCAATCGTAACGCCTTCATACACGGCGTTTACGCCGCTAAAAAACCCACCCTTCTCACACGCTTCTCGTCTTCAATAGCCCACGCTCGTAAAATGCCTGATAAAAGCTCCGAGTCTTTCCGTCAGACGATTCGGGACCTTCAGGATCTGTTTTGCCAGGCAATGGAACTTCGAAACAAAGCTGAAATTACCCGCTCAGCTTTGGCATGGGATAAACTTGCGGCAAAAACGCTCGGGACCATCATACGCCTTAAGTTTGCCTGGTTCAGGCAGGAGTTGCCTATGCGCAACCTGCATATCGTCTCCAAATATTGTCTGGGTATCATTCGCGTGAACATTGACGACCTCGGCATCTCCCGCGATGCCGATTCGTTCCGCGCGAAATTGGAAGATAGTGACTTTACTTCATTCGCCTTCCAGGATTCTTTTTGCGCTTCCCTCTCGGATCCCCCCTATCCTTTCCTTACCCCCCGCCAGTGGCGTGTACTCGCTCCATTGCTTCCTCCTCCTGATCCCATCCGTCGGCGCGGCCGCCCTTCCGTTGACCCCCGCGAATTGCTCGATGCCATTTTCTGGAAACTCGCTCACAAAGCTCGCTGGCAGGACCTGCCTGATTATTATCCCCCCATGCTCTCCTGCCGCCGCTATTACCGCCGCCTGTTCCTCAGCGGTCGTCTCACCACGCTCTACGCTGCTCTTTATCAGGATCTGCTTGCCCGCGGCGAGGCCACTCTTACCCAAATCGTGCACCAACGCTTTTTTACGGTCACGGAAAATATGCTGACTCTGCCCCCAGGCCTCAACGAGATCTGGCAGTTGCGCACCGCCCTGCTCTTCCTCCAGTTG
>JBBAAB010000297.1:0-2821 GCA_041658445.1 Thermoleophilia bacterium | reverse complement strand
TTTATGATGGATGCCTTAAGTTACCTGAATAGCCTGCAAACCACCAGGGTATTGCAATGTTGGCATATATGCGTACAATGGTTGTATTAGTACCTCACCGAAGGGTAGTGCTTACCTTCCCTGAGGTCGATTTAATTTATGGAAGGGGTAAACAGCAAAGGCTGTTTTTGCTCTTCCGGTTTTGCTCGTGCGGGTAAGAGAGACCAGCGCAGGTCGACAGCCATGTGCCGTAAAATGTCTTCGTCTGTGAATCCCGCCCTCCACAGGTGGACGTGCGAGCAAATGTTTCAAGAGCCGCCCCCGGGCGGCTCTTTTCTTTGGTTAAAACGAGGTGTACTGTAATCAACCGGATGCCGCACAACCTGTCGGCCTGTATAAAAATCCTGACCAGGACGGTCATCCGGGAAAGCACAAATGCAAGCCACGTGAAAAAGTCTATTCAGCAGTTTTGTGCAACGGATGGGAAGGCAGTCGGGGCACGCGCCCGTCTCTGATTAATCCTCGAAGGAGATTACTTCGCGCTTGTTATACACGCCACAGGTCAGGCATACTCGGTGAGGCTGCTTGACGCTACCACACTGAGGGCACTTGTTAATCGTGGGTCCTGTAAGGCTGTCATGTGCCCGCCTCTTGTCCCGCCGCGCTTTTGAAGTTTTTCTTTTGGGTACAGCCATGTCTCTCTATCTCTCTGTTAGCTTGACCAATCACGTAGGATAGCGGAAGCGGCGCAGAAAGTAAAACAAAACCGGACTTCCACTTCCCCGCGAAGCACCTGCTAGATACAAACCCGGCGTCTCCTGATCCCAGAACCCTAGTCCGCCTTCCACTCCTTGAGCTTGTCCCACCTGGAATCAACCGGCTGCTCGCATCCACATTCAACCAGGTTAAGGTTGGCGCCGCATTGCGCGCAGAGCCCCATGCAGCCAGGCTGGCAAAGGATCTTGAGCGGCAGCTTCTCCGCAACGGCGTCCCTCGCCCACGCCGATACATTCAGCATACCGTCTTCCGTGTACCACGGTGACGCCTCTTCTTCCTCTCGCATCTCCTCGATCGGCGGCAGCTTAATCTCTAAAAAGTCGTCCACCTCGATGCTCATGTCAAGGCCGGCTACCTCGAGACAGCGCCAGCAGACGCCCTCAAGGCGGCATTTAAAGCCAAGAGATACAGCGTATCCCTGGCCCACATAATTAACAGTGAGTCTGGCCGCAACCTGGTCCGGAACAAAATGATAGTCCTGTCCGGCCAGATGCAGCGGTGGCAGGTACAGCTGGATCTCGATGGTCTTCGCGACGCCCAGCTCCAACGGGACGGCGGAGAGATCGAAGGTGGTAGGGGCATGTTCTGACATGCGGGGCTCCTGTTTAAAACTGCCGGCCCTGGCCGGTATTGGGGAAATTTGAGGCTCAGGGACAGCCGGCCTGATAAAGGCCGATCGTCAGACTATTCTGCCGCAGACTGCTGCTCTTCCTCGCCGGTCTTGCCCTGCAGGCGTTCACGTCCGCGCTGTACCGCCGCAAGAAATTTGCCCAGATTCGTCTCCAGCGTTTCCAGCACCTCGTCGGCGTAATCCTCCGCGCCCAGACGGATCTCGCGCTCACGGGCCCGTGCATCCTCCATAATCTGGGCTGCGTTGCGCTCGGCCATCTTGACGACTTCCTGCTCGGACACCAACCGCTCCGCCGTGTCATTGGCTTCCTTGACGATGCGGTCGCTCTCGGTCTTGGCCTCGGCCAGCATCTCCTGACGCTCCTTGACTATCCAGCGCGCCTGCTTGATCTCCTCGGGAATGGTGGTGCGCATCTGGTCAAGGATGTCGTAGATCTCCTCACGGTCGATCATAACCTTGTCGGTCATGGGCATGGGCCGTGCGTTGTTTACTATCTCATCAAGCTTGTCTATCAGTACCAGTACGTCCACTTTTTCCTCCAGTGTACTTGGTTTACCTGTAAATCTCGGCAAAGCGCCTGGCTACCATATCAGGAACCAGGTCATCCACATTGCCGCCATATTTTGCTATCTCTTTCACGCCGCTGGAGCTTAAAAAACTGTACTCAGCCGACGCCATCAAATAAACAGTTTCTAGGTCCGGAGCCAGTTTCCTGTTTAACTGGGCCATCTGGAATTCATACTCGAAGTCCGATATCGCCCTCAGCCCCTTGACCAGCGCCCTGGCGCCCCACTTGTGGGCAAAATCCACCAGCAGTGTATCAAAAAGGTCGACCTGGATATTACCCTCTTCCCCGGAAAGCGAATCCTTGAGGAAGGAAACCCGCTCCTCAGGGGAAAACAGCGTGTCCTTGCGCGGCGAGCGCGCCACGACTCCGACGATCACGGAATCAAAGAGCTCCGTGGCCCGGCGGATGATATCAAGGTGGCCTTCAGTTACCGGGTCATACGTTCCCGGGCAGACGGCTATTGTTTTGGAGTAATCTGTCATGGGATATCGGGTGGATGCTGGTCCGCGGTCTGCTCCACGAGTTGTCCGGAGTAGCGAAAAATCCTGATCCGCGTATCTCCATAGACCTTTTCGGTGACCAGTTCCAGCGGCAGCGATACCTCTTCGCGGGAGTCGCTCTCGACGATGACCATTCCTCCCGGCGCAGCTACCCTCGGCAACCACCGACCGAGCTCCGGCTCAACAACGCGGTGCATTCTATAGGGAGGGTCAACAAAAATCAAATCAAAGCGCTCCTGCTTTTTGGCTGCATGCTTGAGAAAAGCAAGGTAATCACGACGGGCGGCGTGTGCGTTTTCAAGCTTCAGTTTTGTGATGTTCTTGTGGATCGTAGCGATTGCCGAGGCGCCGTTGTCTACGAGCGGC
>JBBAAB010000296.1:0-2827 GCA_041658445.1 Thermoleophilia bacterium | reverse complement strand
TCCACCGATCTGAATGTCAATATCGTCAAGGAGAAAAAGCTCACGAATATGCGGGCTTCCACCTCCGATGCCACGGTGATTCTGCGTCCGCACCGGGTCCTGTCCCTGGACCAGTACATAGAATTCATTGCCGAAGACGAACTCGTAGAGGTAACCCCGGGCAGTCTCCGCCTCCGGAAGAAGGATCTGGACGCCAATGTCCGCATGGCCTCCTACCGGGAGGGCAAATACGCATAGCTCAGTTAATTTTTTATTGAAACGTTGACAAAATATGGTTTATGTATAATTTAAGGGAAAATCAACGGCGCTGGTTGCGAAGCGCCAGAAGGAGGAACGATGTTCCAGGTATCAGAAAAAGCAAGTGAAATGATTAAAAGTTACCTTAAGGACAAGGAAGAAAACCTTGCCATTCGGGTAATGATGCAGGAGGGTGGGTGATCAGGCCCCACTTTGGGCATGGCTCTGGATGAGTCACATGACGACGACGAGGTCTTTACGGACAGGGAAGTTACCTACCTGGTGAATAGAAGCCTTTTTGAAAAAGTGAAACCGGTGGCGATTGATTACGTGCACACTCCCCAGGGAGAAGGATTCAAGCTGTCCTCCAATATGGATGCTGCGGGAGGTTGCGGTTCCTCGTGCAGTAGCTGCTGATGCTGACCAAAATGGGGTAGAAGCGCTCAGCAGGCGCCTCTACCCCATTTTTTTAAAAAACAGGCAATAGTTTCTAACGTACTAAGCAATCTTGTCATCTCAGCCAAGTTAAGGGGTTAGGCATGAGGACGGAAGCACTCAACAAGACCGGCAGCTGCCAACAGGCCGAGGCATGTTTGCAGGCCGGACACTATCAGACCGCCATCAATATCTACCTCAAGTTAGTTGCCGACTATCCCGACGAAGAATCCTTGCTCCTGGCACTGGCCTGGGCCTATTATGATGACGGGCGCCAGGATAAGGCGATCCAATGTTTCGAGCAGCTCTTCGATAAAGAACTATCCAGAAAAGTTTTTACCGGCTTTGCCTATGATGAACTGGTGCGGATCTATAAGACACTCAAGCGATACGACCGGCTGGTGGCCCTCTGTACCAGGGCAGTCATTGCCCAACCGCATGATACCGCGCTGCTGGCTGAACTGGGCTCCGCCTATCTGCAGGCCCGTATGACGCGGGAAGCAATGGCAGCATTTCGGCAAGCCATTGCCCTGGAACCGGAGGGGGCATCCCTCTACTGTCTGTTGGGGGAGACGCACCTGGCCGCCGGAGAATTTGCCCAGGCAGAAGAAGTTTACCACCACGCCGCCGAGATCGATCCGGAAGCGGCCTGCTCGTTCTTTAGCCGCCTGGCCGCAAGCTATGACCGGATAGGTGAACACTCAAGAGAGGAAAAAATACTACGCCAGTGCCTTGCAATTATGCCACTTGACCCTCTGTACCACTGTCGCATAGGCGACTGCCTGGTCAATCAAGGCCAACTCCCCTCTGCGGCCGCCTCCTACGAACAAGCCATTGCCTGCGCTCCCGATTCGGCCGATGTTTTTTACCACCGGTGGGGGCACACCCTGGCCGCCGCCCAATATCATCAAGAAGCCATGTTGGTCTTCCGCTTCAGATCCGCCCCATCTTTTTGAGAATATCCTTCATGACATGATAAAAGGCGGCGTTGTCCGCTACCGCCCCACGGAGAATGGTGGCCGCATTGTCGATGTTTTTCAGGTTGATGACGATATTCACGCTCTTGTTGAAAGCCGCCATGTTGTCCATGGTACGATACTTATCACTGACAAGGGCCACGAAAATCTGCCGGCGAGTGGACATGGCCAGTGTTTCCAGGTAGGCCAGGACATCATTACGGTCCGGTGCCGATGGATCAAAGTTTTCATTTACGACTACCACATCAAACAGGTGAAACCGCATGTTCTTCAGGGCATCCCGGGCCGAGGCTGCGAGCGTTGTCTGATATCCCATCTCCTTCAGGGCGCTTTCGAGCTTCACGCGCACATTTTCATCAGGTTCGCATATCAGAGCCGTCTCGGCGTCGGTCGCCACAAAATCAAACGGCCGGTCCGAGGCATCATAGCCGCCGGACGCTATTTCATTTAAAAGGTTTTTTTCTTCTTCCATGCTGGCTGCTCCTTATCTCGACTTTTTTCCGTAACCACTATCAATTTCGAGTTTGCCGATGTCGGTGGTGGCCTGTCCCTTGGCGCTCTTGACGAAGTCAATCCCTCTTCCCACAATACCTTTATTGGAAGCGTAGGCCTTAGCCGTTTCTTCCGAAATCAATCCCTGTTCATAAAGCCCAATAATGTAATCATCGAAAGTAGTCATGCCGAAGGCCTTGCCGGCCTGGATTATCTCATAAAATGTTTTGCCCTCCGACTCGCCGTGCAGGATCGTGTCTTTGACGCGCAGATTCGTTCCCATAATTTCAAAGGCGGCCACGCGACCGCCGCCTTCTTTGGGCAGCAGTCGCTGGCAGACAATCCAGCGCACCGTATCGGCCAGGCGTATCCTCATCTGTTGCTCCTCGTCGGTGTTAAACATGCCGAGGATACGGTTGATGGTTTGGCCCGCGTCGACGGTATGGAGGGTGCTCACCACCAGGTGCCCCGTTTCGGCAGCGCTGATGCCGATTTCCACCGTTTCCCGGTCCCGCATTTCTCCCACCAGGATGACCTTGGGCGCCTGCCGGAGTGCAGCGCGCAGACCGCTGGCAAAGGTATCGAAGTCGCCTCCCATCTCCCGTTGGTTGAAGGTGGCCTTCTTATGCGGATGGGTGTATTCGACCGGATCCTCAAGGGTAACGATATGCACGGACTTCTTCTCA